>CAZSUQ010000082.1:0-11781 GCA_964609935.1 uncultured Thermodesulfobacteriota bacterium
CCAGCGTCTTGCCCGCAAGCTCGGACCGGGGGGCCACCACCGCTTCCACGGTTCCGGACGTTTCCTCGGAAAACGCGTCCTTGAACATCTCCAGGGATTCCCGGATCGTCATTTCCTCCTCTTCCACCATCCTGAGGATGTTCTTCTCGCTGCCGTAAACCACCAGGTCCATGTTGTCCCTCAACTCCCGCTCCGGGGAGGGGCTGATCACGTTCATCCCGGCACCTTCCGAGATCGCCACCACATTGACCAGATACTTCTTCCTCAGGTCCGCGATGGTGACCGGCTCCCTGTAATGGGTGAAGCTCTCGGGCGTTCGCACCTCCCGGGGCTGTCCCACCTCGCCGTAGGCATCCACGGTCTGCTCCGGAGAGTCGGCGGCGGACTCCTCCCCGGACGCTCCGCGGGGAAGGACAAGGCGTCCGAAGACCACGAAGTAGAAGATCCCGCTGAGAACGAGAAAGAACCCTACAGGTGTGACATCGAACAGGCTGAAGGGGGCAAGGTCGAATGCTGCCAGGAGGTCGTTCAACAGGATCAGGGGGCTGCAGCCCACCAGGGTCAGGGTCCCCCCCAGGATGGCGCTGAACCCGATGGGCATCAGCAGTCGCGAGAGGGGGATGCCGAGCTTCTTGCTGACCCGCTGGATGGCCGGAAGAAACAGCGCGGCCGCGCCGATGTTCTGCATAAAGCTCGAGATGCCCGCCACCGTCAGTGAGATGGCGATCACGATGCGCGAGTTCGACTTGCCGGCAATCTTCAAAACAGGGGTGACCAGGCGGTTGATGACGCCGGTTTTGTCCAGCCCCGCCCCGATGATGATGACCGCAATGATGGAGATGACCGCGTTGCTGCTGAAGCCGATGAACGCTTCCTTGGGGGTGACCAGGTGAAGCAGAGGCAGGGAAACCATCATCAGGATGGCCACCACGTCCACGCGGACCCACTCCACGATGAACAGGAAGATGGCGACCCCGATCATCACCATGACCATGATCATTTCCGTTGTCAGCTGTTCCATGAATCAAGACCCTCCTCAAAACGTGGAATACTCCTTCTTCACTCGCGCTAACGGAATGCCTCGTACTCGCCTGCCAGAAATCGTTCCGCATATTCGTGTGCAACCTTTTCGTTGGGGATCAACATGTCCAGCTGCCGTGAGCAGGCCATGAGCCTGCCCAGCGTGGCCAGGGCCTCCTCGCACCGGGCCCGTGGATACCGTCGAAACCACGCGGTAACCAGGTCGCCCCGGCGGTCCACGGCAAACCGGGACCGCAGCAGGGCCTCGGAGAGAAACCGGGCCCGCAGCCCCCTTCGATCGGCGAGTGCGCCACCGCCACGGAACCGGAAGTTCACGAAATTGTTCTCCGCACTTTCGCCCACAAGGGCATCCACCATGGCGTAATGATAGGCGAGACGCAGATTCATGTTGATGTAGTCCCGCGCCGCCAGCAGGTAGTTCACATCACCGAGTTTTCTCGTCCCGGCCCCACTTCCGGCCATGGAGGAAACCATCACGGAGGTGAACCCCTTCAGGCTCACCTGCTGCCTTCCTGCCCAGCTCAGTTCAGGGTCTGACATGCCCTTCCAGATCGCCTGGAAAGGAACGGATGCGATCTGTGAGGGCGTCACGGTCTTCATGGCCAGGGCCTCGCTGCTGAACACCCCTCCCAGGTCCAGGACCATGATGTTGTGTGGGATGTCGGTTTTCAGGCGCTTCGCCTTCTTCTCTCCTCGACCCGCGTACCTGTCTCCCAGGTCGAACAGGACCTCCACCGCCTTTTCGTGCACGAACCGGATCATGTCATGGAGCGAAGCACAGCCCTCCGCCCGGAATCGGGGCAAAGCCGGATCGGTCAGGTTCAACGGGAAGACGAGCTTGCAAAGGGGATCCTTGTCCCAGGAGCTTTCCGGGGCCGGGCCTTGCCGAACCTTCTTCCCCTCCGGCTCCGGCCAGGGGGATCCCCGGTAGACCTTCCGGTGCGTTGCATCGAGCCCGATGGTCGTCTCGCCTTCCACGGCGCGCAGGGCCCCTTCCACGGCGAACAGGCTCGGCACCCTCCACTCCCGCAGCAGTGCGGCGGCATGACCGGCCGGGTTTCCCGTTTCGGATATGCATCCGGCCAGGGAAGGCAAAAGGGTGGCGATCTCGGGTGTGGCCACAGGGACGACCACGATCGAGCCCTCGGGGATCCGCCTGGGCAAAGACGCGCTCTCCACTCGAATCAACGGACCGGAAATCCTGCCCGCATGAATCGGAATACCGCCCTCCAGGATCGGCTTCTCGTGGATGGATGCATGCTGGAGACCCTCGGCAGTCTCCTCCTGGATCACGAGCGGCCGCGCTTGAACCACCCACACCTTGCCCGCAGGATCCATGACCCACTCGATATCCAGCGGCATCCTGAAATGTCGTTCCAGGGCGTGCCCCACCTCCCAGAGCTCACTCAAATCTCGATGGTCCAGGCTCGGGCGGCGAGCCTCTTCCTCTACGATCTGTTCGGCACGCAATCCGCCTTCCCGGTCCATGACGAGCTTGTGCGTCTTCGGCTGGAGGCGTTCCTCTACGACCTGTTTTGGGCTCGAGCGAGCCAGGGAGAATTGATCCCCTTCCATGCGCCCGGTCACGAGATCCGGTGCCAGGCCCCACACGGACTGGATCAGCATACGATCCCCCTCCCTGTCGTTCGGATCCCGGGTGTAAAGAACGCCCGCGCTTTTTGCCTCCACCAGCCGGAGAAACAGAACCGCCATGGGTGTGTCGATCTCCTGAAGATGAAGTCCCCGTCGATAGAGAAAGGCGCGTGGCAGGAACCGGCTCTGGACAACCCGCCGGTAAGCCAAGGGACCCTCGTGATCCGGCACGTTCAGAAAACTTTCGAACTGGCCTGCAAAGCTGAAAGGGCCGTCCTCTCCCTCGGCACTCGACCGTACCGCCCAGAACGATCCACCCTCCGCCCGGTTCGCGCACTCGAGAATCTCCTGTTCCATCTCTTCCGGTATGGACGCATCGAGGATCTTCCTGCGAATCGTTTCGAGCCTGTGGTGGAGGAGATCCCTGTCCTGAATCGCTTCGAGCTCCTGAAGCAGGGGGAAAAGATCCAGGAAAAGGCCCTCTTTGTTCATAAACCGCCAGTAGGCTTCCGTGGTGACAACGAATCCCGGGGGAACCCGGTCAGGCATGACCTCCATCACCCTGCTCAGGTTGGTTGCCTTGTTTCCCGCCAGGCCACGCGGGGCCTTCACCACGGCGGGAAGGGGGATGGTCATGGGAATGATCTGCCGGCCGGAGGCGTGTTCACGAAACTGGCAGGTCAGTTCGTTCCGGATCCGATCGAACGTGCGGTACAGCCCTGTGAACCTGTCCCTGGCAAGGATGTTCAGGTCCTCTGCGAGCAGCAGTGTTTCATCCACCATCCTGGAGATCCCTTCCTGGATGGTGGGACTCGTGGAGGGATAGAACCGAAGCTCGGCCTCGATCTCGGACATGTGCTCGAGAAGAAGGGTGTTGCGGTTGAGAAGGTTCCGCAGGCATTCGTATGCATGACGGGCCTCCTGCCCGGCCTTCCCTGCGGACACTCTCCTCCTGGAACCGAAAAGCATGATCAGCCTTCCTGCGATCTCTCTGCGCGAATCGTCTCGGCAGCCCTTTCAATGATCACGCGAAGATCATTCGGCTTGAAAGGCTTGGCAATGAAGTCAAAGGCTCCCTTTGCCAGGGCCTCCCGGGCCACCTCCACGGTGGCATAGCCCGTGATGATGATGACCTTCGTACGATCGGACCGGGCCAGCACCTGTTCGAGCACCTGGATCCCGTCCACGTCGTCCATCCGCACGTCGGTGACCACGATGTCAAAGGTCTTTTCCTTGATCCTCTCCAGCACGCCCGCGCCATCGTCAAAGACCTCCACGTTGTATCCGCTCTTCTCCAGCGCGGGCTTGAGGCGTTTGCGCACGATCAACTCGTCGTCCACCACAACGAGCTCCAGAGGTGGTTTCATGAGTTCACCTCCTTTTGCGGCATGGCCGTCTCTCTTAGAAAAACGGACATCCCTTCCTGTAAGGATTTGCCCACATCCTCCTGTGTTGCCCCATTCCCCGGAATCCTCATGCTCCTGGCAAGGGATTGGCCGAACATGCGAATCCGTTCCTCTCCCTGTGCCCAGGAAAAACGTAACGCCCAGTACATCCATCTTCCGTCAAGCGTGCAACGGTGTGCGGGAAACGGCACCGTCTCCGATGAGAAGCATTCGGTCGAGCGCTGTTCGCGAGGAGAGGGGAAAGGCTCCCCATGCAGGTAGATCAGGTTCTCACGCTGCTGCACCGAGAGCGAGCAGCCGAAGAGCCGGACCGGCAGTGAAGAAGGGAGCCGAAGCAGCAGAAATTCCTCGCTCGCATAGAGCTGCAGCTGTGCCTCCTGATCCATGTCTTTCTTCTTGTCTTTGTTTGCCGGGCGGAGCTGCCAGGCACTCCTCCCGTCCGGGGGATCACGAAAGCCTTCGAGGAAATAGCGCAAAGGGAAAAACAGGTGCAAGCCGGTGCGCACAGGGCCATCCCGGGCAAGGCACTGTTCGAGCGGACCCTCTGCCCGGCTTTCGCCCCCCAGCAGAAAGATCTGGATACGGAAGGTCTCTTCCTCTTCGTCCAGCAGAACCAGGGTCGGTGCGGGGGACACACGGGGGAGGTTGTCAATCATCCACCGGGCCGCCTTCAGGTGTGCACGGCCAACCCACTCCGCAAGGCTTTCCGGAACGGCCTCGGCCGGCGTCGCATCCGGTTTCCCCTTCCCATCATCTGCGCTATGGTCCGGAACCCTTGTCAGGTCCCTGAACAGCTCCTGCAGTGCCAGGGTTTCCCAGTCAGGCCCCTCTTCCCTGGAAGAAGCTTCTTTTTGATCCGTGAGTTTTTGATGGTCTTGCAGGATCTTTTCGGACAGGGAGCGGAGCCTGTCCAGCTGATCATACCCCTCGGCGCCCTGCGAACCGGAGATCACGTGCATGTCGTACAAAACCCGGCGGACCCCTTCGTACACACGGTCCAGCGAGGCTTCGATATACTGGCGGTCCAGGATGTATTCTCCGGACTGCTTGTCCTTAAGGTCCGCAAACAGGTCCAGGACCTCCCCGTGCTTTTCCACAATCCGCCGGAACCGGATGACCTTGCGGTCCATTCCTGCAGGCGAGGAAGACCTTCGTCGTGATGAATCCCTCAGGGGCCAGATCCTCATAACCTCTTGGCCTTTCAGCCTGTTCTCTTCTCTTCTCTCTTCAAAGAAGGAACGACCAGGGTGCACTCCAGTTGTTCACGTACCCGTTCCAGCCAGTGACTGCGGACCGGTGTACGTTTTCTGCGGAGAAACGCTTCGTTGCCCCCCCAGACCGCGGCCTGGAAGGGCTTGTGTTCGGCAAGGTATTTGATGAATTCGCTTGATGGATCCCCTTGACGTACGCAGCCAACCGCCTCCACGCCAAGGCCGTGGATCTCTTCGAGACAGGACCTTACCACGATCTCGCCCTGCTTTAAGGCCGGGGCCGTGTCGGGATGAACGTAAAGGGCGGGATGGCCGTCTTCAGCATCGCTTTCCCATCGGAGGAGCATGAGGAGATAGAGCCTTGCCCCCATCCTGCGTGCCAGTTCAACGGAGTAGGTCGTGACTTCGCTTCGAACGTCAGGGCTGTCCAGGAGAATCAGGATCTTCCTCAGCATGTCTCTCTGGCTCACGGGTCAATGCCTCCGTGTCCGTCTCATACCCGCATATTGCTTGAAACTTCATGGCGGGAGCAGTGGAAGGCCTTCATGCAACATGCTGGTTAACCTTTTCCTGGCAAGAAGCGAGCCAAACTGTCATTTTCTGTATAACCATTTGATTTTATTGGATAACAAAGGTCGTCTGGCTCGATTTGCTCCAGGTGTGCAAAGAACAGGCCCTGTTGCATTTTGACACACCTGTCCCTGTAAAGAATGGATTCCTTTAAAGAAAGCAACCAGATAAATAAGTGTTGATGGAAAAGACTCTTGTGTTACAATATGCAACAGGAAGGGGGGCTTTCCCCCTTCCTGCAAAGCATGCTTCATGAGGGCGTCCGCATGGACAGAGAAGGGGAAAAGAGCAGGATCCTCCATGAATCAGGAACAGAGCCCGTTCCTTTCAGGGGAAAGCTGCTCCTCGTGGATGACGATGATGTGGGCCTCAAGAACATGGCCCGGGTCCTGAGGCGCAAAGGGCATGATGCCACACTGGCATCCGGGGGAAAGGAGGCACTGGCTAAAATACAGAAACACTGCTTTGACCTGATCCTCACGGACCTGGTGATGGACGAGGTGGACGGACTCGAGGTTCTGGGTTACGCAAAGCGGAACTCCCCGGACACGGAAGTCATCATCATGACCGGGTATGCTGCGGTCTCATCAGCCATCGAGGCCATGAAAAAGGGTGCCTATCACTACCTGCAAAAGCCTCTCCGCATGGATGAGCTCCATTGCGTGGTGGACAATGCACTGGAAAAGGTCCGGCTACGGGATGAAATCCGCCGGCTCTCATCGCAAAAGGACAAGCCCTGGGGGCTCGATCAGATCGTAGGGCAGAGTCCGGCCATCATTGCATTGAAGAAGATCATCCCCCAGATCGCCTCCACGGACTCGAGTATCCTGATCACCGGTGAGTCGGGAACCGGCAAAGAGCTGGTTGCACGGGCCGTCCACCAGTTGAGCCCCAGGGCAGAGAAACGCTTCCTGGCCATCAACTGCGGTTCCTTTGCCGAAGATCTGCTGGCCAACGAGCTCTTCGGCCACGAGAAGGAGGCCTACACCGGGGCCGCTTCGGCACGGCCGGGCCTGCTGGAAAGCGCTGACGGGGGCACGATCTTCTTTGACGAGGTGGGGGACATGCCCTTATCCATGCAGGCCAAACTACTCCGGGTGATCCAGGAAGGAGAACTCATCCGGGTGGGGGGTGTCCGGCCGACCTCCATCGATGTCCGGATCGTGGGTGCCACGAACAAGGATTTGAACAAGGCCATCCAGGGCGGCCAGTTTCGCCGTGACCTCTATTACCGGCTGAACGTGGTGCCCCTTCACCTTCCCTCTCTTGCGGAACGAAAGGAGGACATCCCCCTTCTGGCCCACCACTTCCTGAAAAGAATGGCGATGCGGTCGAACAGGATGCTGCTGGGGTTCGACACAGACGCCATGGAGTTGATGAGAAGGTACGATTATCCCGGGAACGTACGGGAGCTGGAGAACATCGTGGAAAGGTGTGCAGCCTTTGCCACGGAGGACAGGATCCGGGCCGAGGACCTGCCCCCGGACATCAAGGAAATGGAGGTCTTCTCCTTCCACAGGGAGGCCCGTCCCCTTCGTACCCTGGGAGACCTGGAAAGGGAGTACATCCGCTGGGTGATGACCAAGACGGAAAAGAACAAGTCCCAGGCGGCCCGGATCCTCGGGATCGACAGGGTTTCCCTGTACCGGAAACTCAAGAAACACCAGATCGTCGAAGAGTAGCCTAAAACACAAGGCTGAAAAAGGGGGGAACGCATGGCGTTTTTTGGCAGGGCCTTGAAAGGCAAGGATCGCTCCCCGGCAGGCAAAGAAAAGGGCGACGCTTCGAAACAGGCACCCGTTGACGACACCACGTCCACGGATTCTGAAAAGGCGCCCTCCGCATTTCCCATCACCATGCAGGAGCAGCTCGACAAGGCCCTGCTGGAAAGGCCCGGGTTCAGCGTCCGGGCCAGGCTCACGCTGGGCTTTCTCCTCTTCTTTCTTCTCAGTACGGGCGCCACCGGGACGGCCTGGGTGACGCTGAACCGGCTGGAACAGAAGATCAAGTTTCTGGAGACCGCAGACGGCTACACCACGGAGATCCAGCAGGCCCGACGCTTCGAAAAGAACTACTTCCTGTACGGCACCAACCTCAACGAGGTCCAGGAACACGTGCAGAATGCCTCTGCCCTGTTGACCTCGGGCAAGGCGGAGCTCCAGAGCGTGATCGGAGAAGAGAAGTTCCGGATGGTGGGAAGCCACCTGGAGAAATACATTCGGCTGCTGGACTCGCTTCAAACCCTAGACAGAGACAGGGCACCCGGTACGATTCCCAAACACCCGCATTTCGAGTCCGACCTCCGGGAGCACGGGGCGGCCATGGTCTCCCAGTCCCTGGAGCTGGCCGAGGAGGAGCGAAACAGCGTACAGCTGATGATCAAGCTCTTCAAACGGCTCCCTGTCGCCTTTTCCATCATCCTTCTGCCATTGATGATCTACACGGCAAATTTTCTGGCCCGCCAGATGCTGGCGCCCCTAGGTCGAGTGCTGAACGTCACCGAACGCATCGCCCAGGGGGACTTCACCCCGATCCCGCCTGCAAGGCGTTTCCGGGACGAGTTCACGAACCTGGCCATTGCCCTGAACCACATGATGGAGGAACTTCAGGTTCGCCACGATATGCTCGTAAAGTCCCACAAGCTTCGCGCCGTCGGCACCCTGACGGCAGGGATCGCACACGAGCTCAACAATCCCATCAACAACATCACGCTCACCTCGGCCCTGCTCGAAGAGGACTATGACACACTGGACGACGAAGAGAGGCTGGATATGATCCAGGACCTTTCCACGCAGGCGGAAAGGGCCACCCGGATCGTTCGCAACCTTCTCGATTTCGCCAGGGAGAGCGAGATCGAGTCCGAGCTCATGGATGTAGGCAAATTGATGGTGGAGACCCTGCAGCTCACCAGCAATCAGATCAAGCTCAAGAAGGCAAAGGTGGAGTTCAAGGTGAGTAAAAACCTGCCGCCGATCCACGGCGACAAGCAGCACCTGAGCCAGGTCTTCCTGAACCTGATCCTGAACGCCCTGGATGCAATGCAAAGCAGGGGCAACCTGGAGATTGGTGTGGATAATTCCGACGAACCCGGTTACCTCGAGGTCAAGGTCAAGGACAATGGAGCCGGGATCCCCGACCATATCCTGACAAACATCTTTGATCCCTTCTTCACGACCAAGCACCGGGAAAAGGGAACAGGGCTGGGCCTGTCCGTGTCACTCGGGATCGTGAAGAAGCACGGAGGGGACATCCTCGTGGAGACCAAGGTGGGTGCGGGCACGACCTTCACGGTGCTCCTGCCCATTACCGCGATCCCTGCCGAATTCAAGAAAGAGCAGACAGCCGCGTCCGTTTAGTATTCAACCGACGATTTTGTGAGCCTTATTCCTTTCCCTGAACCGCCTGCCTTGCAAAGTTTCTACCCGCAGTGGAGTCCGGCCCAAAGAAGTCCGCGCCGATCTCGTCGGCGAAGTCCTGCTTCACGGGTGCCCCGCCGATCATGACCTTCACCCGGTCGCGCAGGCCTGCCTCGGTGACAGCCTCCATGGTGTCCTTCATGGCGAGCATGGTGGTGGTGAGCAGGGCGGACATCCCGATCACCTGGGGCTGTTCCCTGCGGATGGCTTCAACGAACTGCTCCGGGGCCACATCCAGACCCAGGTCGATCACCTCGAAGCCCGCGCCTTCCAGGGACATGGCCACGAGGTTCTTGCCGATGTCGTGCATGTCGCCTCTCACTGTGCCCAGGACCACCTTTCCCGCGGAGGGGATGCCTGTCTGCACAAGGTGCGGTTTCAATATCTCCATGCCCCTCTTCATGGCCCTGGCCGCAACGAGCATCTCCGGCAGGTAGATTTCTCCTGCCTGGAACCTGTCCCCCACGCTGTCCATGGCCGGTATCATGGCGGCCTTTACAATCGCCTCCGGGTCCTCGCCTTTCTTCAGGAGTTGCTCCACCTGCTCTGCCGTCTCGGCGGCCTTTCCCGCTGCCACCATCTCTTTCAAGCGCTCCACGTTTCGGTCTCCTTTCTTCAGGAACAAAAAGAAAAGCCTGTCTCAGAGACGGCCGTGCTCCTCGTTCCATTCCCGGACCTCGTCCACCATGGCATAGTAGTTTTCGATCCTGCAGAAGTTGGTCACCGAGTTTCCGGACCCGATGCAGAAGCCGCCCGCCGGAGCACAGGCATCGAGAATCTCACGCGTCCGGATGCGGACCTCTTCAGGGGCTCCCCGGCTCAGGAGGTCCACGTCCACACCACCGAGGATTGCAATCCTCCGGCCGTATTTCTCGTAGGTTTTCTCCACAGGCTCGATGTTGTCCTGGAAGCTGTGCTTGGCATCGATCCCCACATCTTGGATCAGGTCTTCCATCAGGGCGTCCACCTGCCCGCAGGAGTGATACAGAAAGAGCTTGCCGTGTTTGTGGCAGGCTTCGGCGATTCTCCTGTCCCGGGACAGGACGTGTTCGCGCAGGAAGTCAGGGGACAGAAGCGTGCTCTGGTTGAACCCCATGTCCTGCCCGTAGAAGATGGCCCCGGTGGCGGGATGGGCGGCCGCCTTGTCCACAGCGGCCACGGCAAGTTCGGTGAGCCTCTCCAGGATGTCGTCCAGCAGGTCGGGCTCCTCGATGCTCTTGATGGCCATGTTCTCGATCCCCATGAGGCGCTTCAGATCCTCGAAGATCCCGTACCAGAACGAGATGGCCTTCATCCCCTCCGGCATCTTTCCGGCAAGGTAGTCGATGGGAATAACCAGGACCTGGTCCGGGGAGGGCCACGGAAACGCCTCGAATTCTTGGCGGCTGGTGATGAGCCCTTCGTGCTCGTTCTCCCAGAGCCTGACCATCCCCTGCTGCCGGGGGTTTTCCTTGAGATGCTTCCGGGTTCGCGGTAGCGGAAGGACGGGAATGACCGTCACGTGATCGTAGCCCACGGTCCGGCTGAAGGCGAGGGACAGGTCCAGGAGCCGGACACCGAGCTCCAGCTGTTCCTCGCTCAGATCGCTGCCCGGCGTGATGAGCTCCATGGTGCGATCCGCCGGGAAGTCGATACCGGTCACCTCGGACATGATCTCCGGGTCTGCGAACAGCTCGATCATGGGAACAGGCCCCTCCCGGGTCTCGCGCGTAATGACGCTTCGCAGATGTTCGAAGTCCGCTCCCTCCTTGAAGGGTCTCTCCATGACCATCTTCGGCCTCCGGAACCCAAAAGGGTTTTTTTCTCGGTTTTACCTTCAACAAAAATCTACGAAAAAAATAGATGTTACGGTTAAGGACTCTAAAATCAATCTCCCACGTCCGTCGTGCTGCAGCCGTCCGCTAGCCATGTTGAACGGGTGTCATAATCGATCGTATCCGGATAGGAGTCCGGCTTGATGATGATGAGATTCGGGCTCGGGCACTCGGCATGTGACTGGCTGATCGCCGTGGGGATATCGTCATAGGGGTTCCACCTGGATCCATCCTGAGAGCCACCGAATCCACTATCCACATACATGGCGTTTCCCACCTCCCGAATCGTACATGCGTGCAAGCATGCAGGGATATGGCCGCGGTCACATGCATCCATGCAGTTGGGAAATTCAGGGGGACAGGCCTTCCCGTAGAAGGTGTCGTAACAGGCATTCTTTTCCCGGATAAGTGTGGGAACATCAAAGTGTGTGTAGTAATCATCTCTCAGTGTGTTCACCCAGCGCTGATACCACGTACGCCCCCTGGCGTTTATGTCCGCCGGGTCCCCGCCGCGCCAAAACTCTCCGGTTTTCTCGAGAATACGCCATGCAACGATCTCTTCACACCAGAAACAAAAGTGCTCATGGTCCCTGAGGTTCGTGTCCGGGCTGGCCGGGTCCACATCGCATAAATAGTTGTGGTGCGTGCCGTTGATGAGGCAGCTGTACTCACTGTGCCAGACACCGTTCTCATATCTCTTTCCACCCTTGAAAAGGTTGCGGGAGCTTTT
>CAZSUQ010000083.1:0-11700 GCA_964609935.1 uncultured Thermodesulfobacteriota bacterium
CGCCTCCCTGGATTTTTTCCTCCGGGAAGGTTTCGATCTTGCTGAGTGCTGGTCCCCGGCAGGAGGGGCCTATGAACAAGCCATCCACCTGCTCTTTCCCAGGCAACTGCCTGACCCGGTCCGGGCCGTGGTAAAGGTTCTGGATGATTCCATCGATACGGAAACGGTCCTGGACATGTCGAGGTGGCACATAACCATGGGTGACACGGACGGCGTCTAGAAGGACGAGGAAAGGATGTCATGTCAACCAGGAGTTGCACGGGCTTTGTCAGGTGTCGGACACTCCTCCTGCTCATCTTTTTCTGCTGCACCGCCATTGCGACCGGCTTCTTTCTTTACCTCAAGGCCGACTACAGGGACGCGTTCATCAGGAACAGGGCCGCATTGAGCGATGTCCGGGAGGTCTTCACACATGAGGATGCCTTTTTCAGAAATTACGAAGTCCTCCTGACAGACGCAAAGGGGCAGGAACTTTCCTGTCTCGTGCGGACACCAAAGGACGCAACGGGACAGCATCCCGCTGTGCTTGCCCTCAACGGCTACCGGTTGGGCAAAAGGGTCATCAATCACTTCAAGGGAACCATCCCGGCGATCCTGGTCTCCTTTGACTGGCCCACGGACAACGGCAGGGGATTCGAGGGCGAGGACATCGGGTTCTTCCTGGTTCGCATCCGGCGCGCCCTGATCCGCATGATCTCCATGGTTCCGGTCGTGGTGGATTACCTCGAGAAGCGTCCGGACGTGGACAGGGACAGGATCATCGGCGTGGGGATCAGCCTCGGCGTGCCGGCCATCGTTGAAGGCGCCGCCATCGACGAGAGGCTCAGGGCCGTGGCCCTCCTGTACGGAGGGGGTGACATGTTCAGGCAGGCGGAACACAGCTCCAAATCATGGATCAAAGAACCGTGGAAGAGAAAGGCGTTCAGCTGGCTTGTGGGCTCTGCGCTGGCACCCGTGGAATCCCTCAAGTATGTGGGCGACATCTCGCCCAGGCCCATCCTGATGATCAACGGAAAGGACGACCCGAACATCCCGAAAGCGTGCATTCAGGCCCTTTACGACAAGGCCAGGGAGCCGAAAACCTTTATCTGGCTGGAAACCGGGCACATAGATCCGGACATGAAGGAGCTCGTGGTCCGGCTCGAACAGTTGACGTACCAGTGGCTGAAGGACGTGAACATCCTGTGAGAAGCGGAGGAGGCATGAAGAAATCCACTCGTTCAGCAATGCCTTTTGTCATGATCATCGGGTTGTTCGTTCTCGTGTCGGGCTGCAACATCGACATCGTGTTCGACCCCTGGCAGAACGAACATGCCAGGGCCGATGCCTTCAAGCTCTATTACAAGGAGCGGATGCACAGGGTGCTGCTTGCCTACAACCGCTTCATGCTGGTCAACGACGTGGTTCCGGCTCACACCCTTGGCAGCACCCACATCGACAAGCAGGGCGACACGTATGACATTCACCTGCACCCGCGTGACAACAACGAAATCGGCACATCCGCCTTTAACACCTTCTGCGCCTGGCAGGTCTTCGGCACACGCGATATGGAGCTCACGCTGATCCGCCAGTTCGAAGGCCTTGCCGTGGCGGAAGAGGTCTCCGGCATTCCCGGGCTGACCTGCCGCGAGTGGCAGCCGGGATTCACGGTGGCCATCCACGGACCCTCGGGTACCGTGACGCGCACAAAGGTTGGAGAGCCTATCCTGCCGGCGGAGATGTACCCTTCCGGGCTGGAAGCAGAGATCATCAACACCTTCTTCGCTGACGGGTCGTTCACCTACCGCGGTGACCCCTCTAAAACCTGTTTCACACTGGAACCGATCCTGAACATCAACGAATATGCAGTGACGTTCGTGTTCGAGGAGATGCCCGATTTTCTCAGGGTGTCCAACTGCTGCTCTTCCTTCATGGTTTCCAAGCTCGGCCCCTTTGAAGGCTATTTCTGGGGGAACCACAACTCCAGGGACAACTTCCCGGATTTTGCCCTGGGATATTTCGCTGCCTGTGTTGCCAAGGACCATCCCGGGTTGAGCGTGGATGTGCGGAACTCCGCGGCCCGGGCATGCGCAGCAGGGCGACGGGTGGGAGACTCCGTGGTGGAGCATGGCTACAACCTGATGACCGTGTCCGAGTTCGAGCCGTACGATGCGGATCACCTCATCGTTGCCGGCGAGATCCGGCCCGACGGCGGATATGAAGGTCCTGAACTGCTCGGCTCCATGAACTCCTGCCAGATGGCTTACATGGCCAAGGCCCTCTCCTCTGAAGGGTTGCGCTTTCCCTTTGAGAGGGTGAAGAATCCCGGGGCCTACGAGGTGATCATCATCAAGGCCCTATTCGAGCTTCTGGGCCTGGAACCGCCGGATATCGTAAAAACCTGCCGCACCATTGATGATTTCTTCGGAAAGATGACCTGGGATGGATTGTTGAACCTCGAGGTCCGCGGCGAACCCTTCTGGGTGGTTGCCGAACGCCTGGTCAACACCTGGCCCGAGACCTTTGCGGATCTCCTCCTGGATCTGGCCGGATTTACCCATCAACCCGAGAAGTCCGCTTTTGCGCTCGTCTACTACGCCCGGACCCTTTCCAACAAGTGGCTCCTCCAGGAGGCACGTGAGACCCTTTATCGCATCCTGGAGGTTCAGCGCCGCTGCGCTCTTATCGTTTACAACTGGGCCCTGTCGCAGCCCGACCCTGACCAGGGCATCATCAACAGGGCCATCGGGGAGATGCATCTTGCAGCCAGGTACGGACACATCGCGGGCGTGGGGGACGATGGTTACGACCCCTTCGGGTTCTCCAGGGATACAGGCGACCAGAACAGATTCGAGGCGGTGCTCCAGCGTGGAGACTCCCCCATGCGCCCGCTGCACGCCGATGATGACATCTGGGCGGAGATATGGAGAACGCTCGAGGACAACAGGGACCGACCCTTCACCTACGACCGATACTGGGAGCGCTTTCCCACACCCGAGGACAAGCCCATACGCCGGGTGGATGACCATTACGAGGTTGTGGGGCTGGACGGCGAGCGCCGCGAAATCCCCAACATCGCCCACCAGGAGTTTGGGAACGCCCACCTCTGGAATGCCCTGCCCATGTGCGCGCTGGCGCCGAATGCCCTGGATTGCAGCTGGGCCGCCCAGGGCTGCGAACGGCCGGACCTGGACGGCAGCGGCGGGGTGGACCCCGCTGACCAGGGCCTTTTCCATCTGGCCTGGCAGAACTACGGGCCGGATGCCGCGTGTAACGCTGGGAATAGCGAATGTGACGGTGCCGACCTGGATCGAAGCGGGACGCTGGACCAGGAAGACGAGGCCTTCATGGAGGCGGCACAGGGCTGCTGGTATTGATGCGTCACAGGCGCTCGCATAAGGACCTGCGCTCAAAATTACCCGTTTGAGCTAATTCAAATATTGTATATAATGGTATAATAATTTCCTCTGGTCATGACCGCTTCCCTGGTCATAACCGTTGATGTCAGGTTCTCACCCAACCCCACCCTGGAGGATGTCATGAAAAAATCGATCTTTTTCTTCGCCCTGGCCTGCACCCTCGTGCTGTTCGCATCGGGCACACAAGCAGATGAAACAGCAGAGCTCCTTCTCGGGATCGACCTGAAGAACATGTCCCTGACGGATCTCATGGCTCAGGTGGACGTCCTGCAGGACATGGAGACCACTGCCATCGCCAGGGTTGAGAGCAGCCGGCTGGGCGCGCTCGATCTCCAGGGCATCTCGTACGAGGTTCTGGACACGGCCCCGGCATCAAAGGTCTACTTTCTTGTTTATGGACGCAACGCAGAAGAGCTGCATAGCGTGGGGTTCCTCGGTGATGTCCTCTACACGCAAGGTGCCGCGGCACTGGTCCGCACGGACCAGGACAACGCACTTCTGATCGCCGGGCTCGGGTTCGAGATCGCCAGGCTCTTCATGGATCCCATGAAGCCCGTACCTGAGTTCTCCGCACTTTCCGAAGACATCTTCACGGTTCATCCCGAGATTCAGGACATTGTGAACGCGGTGAGCCAGGCCAACCTGGAGGCGCTCGTCAACGACCTGGTGGATGCAGGGGGCTACGGAACACGGAAGTCCAATACCAACGGGGGACACTGGGCTGCGCAGTACATCTACGATGAATTCGTCTCCTATGGGATCGCGGACGTGAGCTTCCACGACTTCGACAACAATGCAGACAACGTGGTGGCCGTCCTTCCCGGAGCCGTGTTCCCTGAAAACATCCTGGTCCTTGGCGGCCATTACGACTCGATCACCATGTTCAGCGCGACGGCTCCCGGCGCCGACGACAACGCCTCCGGAACCGTGGCGGTCATGGAAGCCGCCCGCATCATGAGCGGTTATCAGTTCGAAAACACCGTGGTCTTCATCACCTTTGCAAGCGAGGAGTTCGGCCTCTACGGATCCAATGCCTACGCGCGGGACGCCTCCCAGAGAGGGGACAACATCCTCGGCATGCTGAACGTGGACATGATCGGTTACCTCGCCTCCGGGGACACGCCGGACGTGGACATCATCGCGGGCAGCAGCTCCTCGGGCCTTCGGGAACTGGCATTCTGGGCAACGGAGCAGTACGTTCCCGGCTTTCCCGCCATCGTGGGAACAGGCATGATCGGCGGATCGAGCGATCATGCATCCTTCACCTCATGGGGTTATCCGGCCATCTGGTTCTTCGAGGACGTGGCACAGGACTCCCCTTACATCCACTCCACGAACGACGTTGTAGGCACCAGCCTGAACTCCTTTGACCTGGCAGTGAACTGCACGAAATCCATTGTCGCCACGCTGGCCAGCCTTGCGGAGCCCGTGGACGATGTAGCCATCGGTCACACTCCCCTTGAAGGTACCGATGAGACCGTGAATCCCTATCCGGTGGTGGCAAAGGTCATATCCGTGGAACCGCTTGCCTCGGGCTTTCCCGTTGTCCGTTATGCGATCAATGGGGGCAATTTTTCGGACCTGCTCATGGGTCCCACCGGCAACCCGGACGAATACCAGGCCGACATCCCCGCACAGCCGCTGAATACAACGGTGAGCTACTACATCGAGGCCGAAGACATCCTCGGCTACAACGACACCTCACCCTCAGCAGCCCCGGACAAGGCCTATGAGTTCGACGTGGAGGAACAGTCCTCGGGCTGGCTCCTGGCTGACGTGAGTGCATCCCAGGTCAAAGGCGGTGCGTCCCGCAGCGCCATGGCCAATCACGCAGCCGCCCTCTTCCTTTCGATTGCCGTTATCCTGCTCTGGAGGATGAAAGCGAGGCGCTGTCGATAGGAGGAAGGATTGTAGATACCCACGGGCAAACCCGTGGAACTCTGCCCTTCGGGTTATTAGAGGTCGACTGTAAGATGCATGTGCTCCCTGGGGAGCGGCGAGACGATCATTTCACGGTGCTTCCAGATTCGCTGAGCACGTCCCTGTAGAGCGACTCAAGCATCCTGCATGCGTTGGAGACATGGTACTTCTGCCTGAACCCCTGGCAGGAAAAAGGCGGGGTCTCCTCCATCGTTTCTCTTTTCCCCACCGCCCGTGCCAGGACCTGAAACAGGTCTTCGTGGTTTTCGTTCTCGAACAACCATCCCGTGCAGCCGTCACGCACCACCTCCCTGTTCCCGCCCGTGTCGGAGGCCACAACCGGGAGGTTGCAGGCAGCCGCCTCCAGCAGGGTCAGGGGCAGTCCCTCCCAGCGGGAGGGGAGAACGAGCAGGTCGCTCGCCTTCATGAGCAGGGCCACGTCATCCCTTTCCCCCAGGAACGTGATGCAGTCCGTTACGCCCAGCCTTGCAGCAAGCCGTTTCATGGCCTTCCTTGTTCCACCGTCTCCGGAAAAAAGGAACCGGACTTTATGCTCCTTGAAGAAAGACCTTCCCCAATGGATCGCCCTGATCAGGACATCGTATCCCTTCTGCTCGTCGAATCGTGCCGCAGTCAGAAGGAGGGTGGAGGCTGGGGGCAGGTTCAGGGCCTCTCTCGCCTCACCTTTTGAAACGGCAAGAGCGTCGAAGGTTTCCGGATCGATCCCGTTTGGAATGTGGACAGCCCTCCCCTTCAACCCGTAACGATCCTCCAGCAACCCATGGTCCTCTTCGGATACAGCGATCACCCTTTCCACCCTGGTGAAAAGATGGCGTTCCAGGGATGAGCGCAGGGCATGCAACACCTTTCCACGAATCCCTCCCTGGTAGGTGTACTTGTGCACATGAAGGCCGTGAGCCGTGAAGACAAGGGGTATGTTGCTGGAAGAGAAGGTCGTTTCCCCAATAAACCTGAGGAGCGGTTTCAGGTGATGAAAGTGAATCACGTCAGGTGCAAGGCGCAGGAAGTCCCCTGCAGCATAGCCTGTATCGTAAAGGTGCACATTTTCCAGGCCTGCCAGCCTTCTCCCGGCGGCTCCCCCCTTTGCAAACACGAGGAAGCGTACATGCCCCATGGCCCTTGCCACTTGAAACAGATGCTCCGGTCCGCCCCCCCGGTGGAGTTCATCCGTGATCATGGCAATGTTCATGCGGAACCCCTCATCCGCCGGTTTGAGTCCATCCGCCTAACGCTTTGAACGACCCTACTCACTATTCCACAATCTCACCGGATGTCCAATACCGCATGGCCATACAAAACCTCCGTACGGTAGCGTCGACCACACTTTTCAGCTTTTTCTCTCCAGGGGTTGTTCTACAGTCGGGCTGTTCCCCTGTGCGTATTTCCCTTGATTATCCGTCAGGTTCTTTTGGATGACAACGTTACGCCCCTTGTTCCAGCACGGTCCAGACTGGCATCGGCCCCCTGGAACAGGTATGATTCCTCATCCACGGGATAAGGCCTTTCGGTCCGGATCGAGAACCCATCCATGCTCAAGAACGAACAGATCCTCTATCTTGGCATCAATGCCTGGGATTCCATTGTGCAGCGACCCCAGCACCTCGCAAGGGGCCTTGCCCGGAACAACCGGGTTCTCTATGTGGACCCCACAGCCTTTTCCGTCCTCACAAGACTGGGCATTGCGCTTGGACGGGGAAAGAAGATTCGCGGATGGAAGCCCTCTCTCCGGCAGGTGTCCCGGTCCCTTTTCGTGTTCACACCGCCACCCATGCTCCCTCTGAGCATGCGTTCTTTCGAGATCAACCGCCTCAACAACCGGATCCTCGGACAGATGCTGAACCGAGTCTTTGCAAACATCGATTTCCAACCTCGTGTCCTCTGGACATCCTTCCCCCTGGGTTCCCCGCTCGTGGGGCGGATCCCCGCAGATCTGATCTGCTACGACTGCATGGACAACTATCCGGCATTTTATCAGGGGCGTCGAAGGCATCTTCTGGAAAAGGAGGAATTTCATCTCCTGCAGAGGACGGACGCGGTTTTTGCAACGGACCCGGCCCTGGCCGAAAAATGTGCAAACCACTGTGCTCAGACCCACCTCCTTCCCAACGCGGTCCATCCCGATCTTCTCGCCAAGGAAAGGCTCCCTCCTCCCCCGGCCCTGGCCTCCCTCCCGAGGCCCGTGATCGGGTACGTGGGTTCCCTGTCACACTGGACCGATCTCGATCTCCTTTGTTACGTGGCCTCCAGGAGGCCGGACTGGTCTTTTCTGATGATCGGGCCTGTGGACCGGCTGACACTTCCGAAGCATCTGCCCAATCTGCATTTCCCGGGTGAGAAGAGCTATGAAGACGTGCCTGCCTACATCGACAACATGGATGTCTGCTTGATCCCCTTTGTGGTCAACGAGTTGACCCACACCGTGAATCCTGTGAAGGTCTACGAATACCTGGCAAGGGGCAAGCCCGTGGTTGCCACGGACACGCTCGCCATGAGAGGTTTTGCCCACGTGTGCTGTGTGGCACAGAACCGGGAGCACTTCCTGGCCGGCATTGACGAGGCGCTTCAGGAAAACAGCGCAAACCGTGACATGCGCTTCGAGCAGCGGGTTCGGCTGGCCGAGGCAAACACCTGGGATCACCGGATACAGAAGCTTGAAGAGATCCTTGCAACGCTCCTGCAACAGAAGCGGGGAGGCAGGACTCGCCCGGGTATTACGTGAAACTTCGTGAAGAGAGCGCTGGAAGCATGGAAGATTCCGACTGGCTCGATTCCGGAACGGAAAGTTCTGAACAGGAGGTTTCAAGAGAAGGCGCTTGAACGGAATCAATCTTGGTTTTCTCTGTGAACGGAAAACGGACCCTTACATATGGCACGGTTTGATGTGTCTGTGATCATTGTGAACTGGAACGGAAGGGATGTCCTTGGGCCGTGCGTCCATTCCGTGTTTGACGCAGTCAAAGGGATCGCCTGTGAGGTGATCCTCGTGGACAACGCCTCGGAAGACGGGTCGGCTGAAAAGGCAAAGGAGCAATTCCCTGAGGTCGTTCTGCTTCGAAACAGGACGAACGAGGGCTTTGCACGTGCCTGCAACGCCGGCATCCGTGCATCACAGGGGAGGATGATCCTTCTTCTGAACAGCGACACGGTTGTCCGGGATGACGCCATCCGAAGGATGTCGGCCTTCATGGATGAGCACCCCGAGGCGGGCATTGCGGGATGCAGGCTGCTGAACCGGGACGAAACCCTTCAAAAGTCTGCGGGCAAGGTGCGAAATGTGCTCCATGAGCTGGAAGAGAAGCTGATCCGGTTCGGGCTGAGGAAAGGGATCCGTCCCATCTGCCGACACGAGGAACGTTTTGCCAGCCGTGTTCAATCCGTGGATTGGGTCTCCGGAGCCTTTCTCATGATCAAACGGTCCGTTATCGATGGGATCGGACTGCTGGATGAACGGTTGTTTCTCTTCTTTGAAGACATCGAGTGGTGCGCGCGTGCCCGGGATGCGGGCTGGAGTGTGATGTACAATCCTGAGGTGAGCGTTCTCCACTCCGGTGGAAAGAGTGTCTCAAAGATGGAGGTGAGGGCCGCCCTCGAGTATCGAAGGTCCCAGATGATCTTCTACAAAACGCGATACGGTCGTGGGCCCAACACGCAGGTCCTGAAGCTTTATCTCCTGCTGCTCTCTCTCGTTGGGATCGCTGCCAACGACATCGCCCGCCTGGGGAAGGGTCCTGCCCGACAACACGACCTCGCTGCAATACGCCAAATGTACAAGCAGTTGTTCAAGCTTGTGCAGGAAACCTGAATGAACGCGCTGTCCCATCCGCCCTGTTTTGCAGCACGACATCCGGCTTCTTTCGGGTTCCCCAATGTTCCTAATCGGGCAGAACGATGGAAAACACCTTGTACTCCGCTGCGGTGAATACGGGTGAAAGCGGGACGATCCGCACACGGATCTCGCTTTTCCCGGCTGTTGCGGAGGGATCCAGGATCAGGTCGTCCTCGGCCCAGATCTTCCATTTGTTACGCCCCGCGTTGTACCAGATCCCGGCACGCGTGCCGTCCACCTCCACCCGGGCCTTCTGATCCGCAACGCTCTGGTCATAGAGCCGCCTGATCTTCACCGCATCGTGCCCCGGATCCACCCGGACCGTGAACGCGTAGGGATCCCTGTGCTCGCACACCTCAAAGGAAACCCGGTCCGGCGAGTCCTTTGGCGGATCGTGAAAGATCCCCCGCATGGTGATGAAGATCATCCAGCTGACAGGAGAAGAGATCCGCCACGGCTTTCGATGGCCCAGGTCCTGGCCGTTGAACTCCCCCTCGAAGAACCCCCCTTTCCGTTCCGTTTGCACCGGCAGCGTCCCTGCAAAGGCGTGTGCATTCCGATCCTCCGGGCTGGAGAGCAGAAGGGAATCCGTCTGCACCAGGCTCTTGTCCTTCACGCCGTAGTAGAAGACGAGACTGCGGTAATGGCCTTGTACATTGTTGAACGGTCCGTGCTGGATGGAAAAGCGGGCTTCACGGGTGTACGGGATGAAATCGGTGAGGTGGAAGCGGTACATGGTGACCTCCGAGATGGCGCCGATGTCCCTGCTTTCCATCCGGAAGGTGGGCGCTCCGTGAAGAGGAAGGGACCAGGCCCTTTCGAAAAAGTACCAGGAGCCTCCGAAGTAGGTCTCTGTGGCATCGCCGATCACCAGCGGTGAACGGCACCCGTCGGTGTAGACGCGCTCGTCCCCCTCGAGAAACGTTTCAGAGGTATTCTCCACTGCAAGCACGGTCCCCACGATGTGACCTCTTCCGTGAAGGTGTGCCAGCACATAGTCCCTTCCCGGAACCAGGTCCCGGCTTTCACGGAACTGCGTGCGGAGATACCCGACCGATTTTCCCAGGCTGGGGAAGGTCCTGCTGTGATCAACCTCGATTCGAATCTCCGGGATGGTCACAGGCTGAGGGCTGTCATTCTCAAGCGCAAGTCTTGCCCGCCTTGCATACGGCATGGGAAGACGAAAGAAGAAAAGCCCCTGGGCGTCCCGGCCGTTCACCAGCCCTTGCAACGGGGCGTTCTCCACCACCTCCATCGGCTTTGCGGAGAATCGATTCTCAATGGCGTAGAACAGGGAGAGCGGGGCGTCCACCGATGGCTCTGTGTCCTCGTCCCACCATATTTTCAGCCGGGTCGACCTGAGGATCGGATCGTTCTCCGGAAGCCGCATGCGGATGCAAAGGAGGGTCCCGCCCTGCTTCAGAATCGCCACATCGGCCTGACCATTCCCGGGTATCGTGATCGCTCCTACGCTCCGTTTCTCACCGGCGGGAGCCTCGCTCGCTATCTCGGGGTCCCAGCCCTTGAGGAACCGAGTCAGGTCCTCCTCCCCTGTCCATGTGCTCACAGCCGTTCCCATGGGGTAGGTGTGATACCAGATGTGGTGGAAGAACATGGGCACGCCCCCACCTTCCACGGAGATGCGCATGCCGTCCTCAAAGGCCATGGGCACATAGGACGTGTATCCCCCTGAGCAGGCGTCACCATGGATGGCCAGCGGATGCCTGAAGGGGGTGTGTCCGAACCAGTCCCGCAGTTCCACTGCGTATCGAGGGCTCTCCTCCCCATCGAAGAAGAACAGCGCCTTTCCAACCATCTTCCCCCAGAGCCTGGGCGCAAACCCAGGCGCGAGCGGGTGATTCGGCCACGAGTACCAGAAGTTGTAAACAGACCCCGGGCCGGCAACGTCGAGCACGGCCCTCTGCACCAGCCCTTCCCTCCGCACGAATTCTGCCTTGTTGGAGAATCCGTTGTCGTTTCCACCCCTTCTGTCGTGACTGGAAGCCTCACGGCAGATGACGAGATCCCTGAGCAGGGGAAGCGTATGCATGTAATCCAGTGTCTGCATCCCGATGAGATCCGGAGAGAGGGTCGATAAACGGGGTGCCGATTCTGCCAGGGCTGAAGTTTCGGACAGGGATTGGTCAGCGTATGCAGTTTGCGAATCAAAGGGAAAATAAAACAGGAACAACGGAAAAAGAACCACTGGAAAAACTTTGCTGAAAATTCCTTGCATACGGTTTCCCTCGAAATGCGTTCATGTCTTTATGGACCGTTGTACCTGGTCCGCAACCTGCGTGAAACTTTCACCGCGTTTGCCATGAAGTTTCACTCAAGTTGCAGGCTGGAACAAGGCATGCAGGATGAGAGCCAGGCAGAGGGCGGCCATGAAGAGATCCTGAACCCTTTCTCCCACATAAAGGAAACGGGCCAAACCATACAGGAGAACGGTCACCGTGCACAAGGGAAGCAGGAGCAGAAAAGGGGGATCGAACAGCCCCCCTGTACCTGCAGCAAAACTGAGGAGAAGGTTCG
>CAZSUQ010000084.1:0-11680 GCA_964609935.1 uncultured Thermodesulfobacteriota bacterium
CGTGGCAGTTCCACGTGAACAAGCTCGTGGACGATGCTGCCAGAGCCCAGTTCGAGGATGCAGGCCAGCCTTATCCCGGACTTGTCAAACCCGATGCGCCGCATGACGTTCAATACGTTTGGGTCATGCCCGAGAATGTTGAGGGTGCAAGAACCCGCGTCGTGGTAGTGGCTGAAGAGGGGTGGGGGATTTCTTCTCATCACCCTGTGGGGGCGTTCAACAGTTATGAGCAGTGGCTCAACTCGGGACTTCAGGTACCCAGCGGTGTGCTCTACCGGCCCGCGGACATGGATGGGCAGACCGTGAACCCGGGCTCACTGAATGTACGAACCTTCCCGCTCCTGGACTACCGTGTGCTCTACACCATGGTGCCCGAGGGGATGGAGACGGAGATCGGCATCTTTGATTCACACCGGCACGTGTGGAACGGTTACAACCCTTTTTCCGCCTTCCTGTTCGCTCTGGGCATTTCATCGAAATTCCCGGGAACGCCGAAAGACGTAGCCTTCATCGAGGTGGTCCACGAAACCCTGGATTTCTGGGAAACCTCGCTCTACGACCTGTTCATTCACATGCCTCAGTCCATTTTTGACCCCGATGTTGAATGAGTGCGCTCTTTTCAAGGAACGGTAGCCCTTTCAAGCTGCAACTTAACACATACGCAGTGCCTTCACATGCCGTACCGGTGATGAATCGATAGGCACCGGTTTGAAGCTCTAAACCCAGAAAGGCTCTGAAGCTTAAAGGGTTCCAAACGCGTCTAAACAACTTATGGATGACAATTAGCCCACTCCAATGATTTCATCTGGAAGATTGCGAGGAGCGGGAGCGACGAAGCAATCCCCTGTCTCAGAGAGCTGTTGTGCCCAGGGGTTGCTTCCCTGCGTTCACAACATTCACCGTGTTGTCTTAGCCCGGATATTTCATGAAGACCGGATATTTCTTCAAATCCTGCTCCTTCCTTTTTCTTATCGGTCTGGTCCCGGTGCTGCCGGCCTCGTGCGGCTCGTCCACGAAATACAAGGAGGCTGCACTTGAAGACGCAGGAGGGGGCTATGCAGACCCCGGCCTGCTCATCTCCACTGCAGAGCTCGAGGCCCGGCTCGGCAACCCGCAGCTCCTCGTCATCGATGTCCGGCCGCTCCTGGACTACCTGAAAGAGCACATACCCGGCGCCATCAACATGCAGTGGACCCGGTACACCTATCTCCTGGGGCCGAAGTTCTGGCAACTCCTTCCCCTGTCCACGGTTCAGAGCCGACTGGGGCAGGCAGGCGTCTCGGACAGCCTTGAGATCGTTGTCTACAACGACCAGGAGACGGGATGGGGGGAAGACGGCCGGTTCTTCTGGATGTTCTCCTACCTCGGTCAGGAAAGCATTCGGGTTTTGAATGGAGGATGGAACCACTGGATCCTCGAGGGAAGGGAAACCACGGACGAGATTGAAGCCAGGCCTCCCGCTTCGTATCAGGCCCACGTGAGACCGGAGTTCCTTGCCGACAAGTCGTGGATGAAGGAGAATTACCAGAACACCCATTTACGGATCATTGACAGCCGCACCCTGGAAGAGTATGAGGGCGCCGTGCTTCATGGAGAGGCCCGTGGCGGCCACATCCCCGGGGCCCTGAGCTTCCCCTGGCGGCAGACCCTCGCGCCGGATCTCACGATCATACCTGCTGCCGAGTTGAACCGGATGCTCAGCGAGATGGGTGTAGACCCGGAAAACGAGGTGGCCGTTTACTGCACCGGCGGGGTTCGTTCCGGCTTCCTCTACGTTGTCCTGAAGTTGCTCGGCTACCCGAATGTGCGAAATTACGACGGTTCTTTCTGGGAATGGGCTGCAGACCCTGATCTTCCCGTTGAATAGAAATCAACCCTTGGTTCTACGGCTTCAAGTGCATCCCTCAAAGGAGGTAGCAAATATCCCATGAAGAAGATGCTTCGTTTGATCTCGGTCCCAATGTTGCTTTCTTCTCTGTTCCTGTCTGCACGTCCCGACTACGCTATTGGAGGTGCCTGGACCCAGCCAAAGGGAACCCAGTACAACCGGGTCGCTTTCAGCACCTTCTGGTCCACCCGCTCCTATGATCTCAACGGGGATGTTGCCTCTCTCAGCAGCAACGGCGAGTTTCAGGACTGGAATGTCTCCTGGTACCAGGAGGTCGGGCTTCTGGAAACCTTCACCTTCATCACCTCCATCCCGTACAAGTACGTCCGGTACGAGGATGACACCCTGGTTTCCGACACGTGGGGAGCAGGGGACCTGGAGTTCGGCGGCAGGGTCCGCCTCCTGGAGAAGCCTGTGGTCATCGGCTTCCAGGCCATGATGAAGGTCCCCCTTGGCTACGACAAGGATGAATCCGTGCCCATCGGCAACGGGCAGATCGACTCCGAGCTTCGTCTGCTCTTCGGCCGGTCCCTTTATCCCCTGCCTGCCTATGCGGGGCTCGAGATCGGCTACCGCGTGCGGGGCGATGAACCGTCCGACGAGATCCGCTACCTTGCCGAGTTCGGGTACACCTTCTTTCCCCGGTTTTCCGCAAGGGTCAAGCTGGACGGAACCCTGAGCGCAGGGAACGGGCAGGCGGAAACAACGGGCCTGAACACCACATTGACCAATGAATACGACCTGGGAAAACTGGAGGTGACCGGCTCCTTCAAGGTGAGGGAGAACCTGTTCATCGAGGCCACCTGGACACCGACCCTCTACGGAGAGAACACCTCCCACGGCCACACGGTTTCCCTGGCCGTCACCACCATCTGCCGGCCCGGTGAGCTGTTAAGGAAGATCTTCAAGGAGTAGGGAGCAGATACCCATGAAAGCCTTGAACGGACCACAACGCCCCGGGAAGAAGGGGTTGAAGTGGGTGACGACGTCCTTTGCTCTTCTGTGCATCCTGCATGGCTGCGGGTCCAGCACCCGACACAAGAATGGATCTGAAGGGTCTGCGGGCGGCTCTCTCCCTTCCAGCGCCCCGTTGCAGGCCCTTCTCACGAACTACATGGATGAACAGGGCCTGATCGACTACAACGGCCTGGAGGGTGACCGGCAGGACCTCGACGCGTACATCCGTGCGCTGGCGGACATCTCCATGGACGAGCTCGTCCCGGGGTCGGGACCCCTGTCGGATTCCCAGCTTGCCTTCTGGGTGAACCTCTACAACCTTGCAACCCTTCAGCTCATCCTGGACAACCTCCCCTTGAAGAGCATCATGGACATCAACGGACCTGCCACGTGGGACCTGGCCATCTACAACGTGGGGGGTGAGGAGGTGAGCCTGAACCGGATGGAGCACGGCATCCTTCGGCCCCTGGAGGAAGACCCAAGGGTCCATTTCGTGATCAACTGCGCCTCCCTCAGCTGCCCTCTGATCCACCCGCAGCTCCTTACCGGGACAAACGCAAAGAACGTTCTGGAGGAAGCAACCGCGGGTTTCGTGAACAGTGACAACTACGTGAAGATCGAGCCGGAGGAGCCGTCCGTGGAGATCTCCATGATCTTCTCATGGTACCTGGGGGACTTCGGAACCCTTGAAGACGTGAAGATGTTCATTGCCGACCGGCTGGAGGATCCGGAAGAGAGGGATTTTCTCCTGTCCTACCCTGCCTCGCTCATCTGCTTCAAGTTTTACAACTGGAACCTGAACATCCAGGATCCCACGGACAGCGGAGAGTCAGACAGCGATGGGGACGGCGTCCTCAACAAGGACGACAACTGCCCGTCCCATCACAACCCGTCACAGTCGGACCGGGACCTGGACGGGAAAGGGGATGACTGCGACCTGGACGGTCCCCTTCTCTGCTGCAGTCTCTCGGGGAAGCAGCAGGGCCCTGTCAACGGAAAGCAGGTGGGGATCCTCCTTGCCATCCTGCTTCTTCCCGCCCTATGGGCAGTCGCCGTGAAGCATCGGCTTCCGGCCTAGTCCGAACATTGAAGTCTTTTTCCTGCAGGAGCCTGGGAATCGGCATGGACATCCTTCTGGGAATACTGCTCTTCCTTTACTTCCTCATCTTTCTCGTGCTCTCCCTCTTTGGGTTGCACCGGTACGTACTCGTTCTGGGCTCCTGTCGCCGACAGAGAAGAGAGAACCTGCCCAGCATCCCGGGCCCCCTCCCCTTCGTGACCGTACAGCTTCCCATCTTCAACGAGGTGTACGTGACCGAGCGGCTCATCGAGGCAGCCTGCAGGATGGACTACCCAAAGGACCGTCTCCAGATTCAGGTCCTGGATGATTCTACGGATGAAACAAGAACCGTGGCGCAGACCGCGGCGGATCGATTCAGAAACAAGGGCGTGGACATCGTGTACATCCACAGGTCCCATCGGCAGGGGTTCAAGGCCGGCGCTCTTCAGAACGGCCTCCGGTCCGCAAGAGGAGAGCTGATCGCCGTGTTCGATGCGGACTTCTGTCCACCGCCTGGCTTTCTCATGGAAACGGTCCACGCCTTTGCAGACCCGGACGTGGGAATGGTGCAGTCCCGCTGGGGCTACCTGAACCGCAATCACTCCCTGCTCACCCGGGTCCAGGCCCTCCTCCTGGACGCGCACTTCGCGGTGGAGCACACGGCACGGCAGGCATGGGGCTGCTTCTTCAATTTCAACGGGACTGCAGGGATCTGGAGAAGAAGCTGTATCGAGGCTGCAGGAGGGTGGGAGCACGACACCCTCACCGAAGATCTCGACCTGAGCTATCGTGCCCAGCTCAAGGGCTGGCGATTCGTTTACCTTCCCGGTGTAACCGTCCCGTCCGAGATCCCTGTGGACATGAACGCCTTCAAGTCTCAGCAGCACAGGTGGGCCAAGGGCTCCATCCAGACCGCGCGCAAGCTCCTGGGGAGGCTCCTGACCGCGCCCCTTCCGGCAAGGGTGAAGGCGGAAGCCACGGTTCACCTCACAAGCAACCTTGCCTATCTCTGCATGGCCCTGCTCACCCTGATCCTCTATCCGGCCATCCTTGCCCGCTTTCACCTGGGATGGCCCCGCGCCTGGATCATGCTGAGCGACGTGGCCGTCTTCGTCACCGCCACCCTGTCCGTGTCCGCCTTTTATCTTCGGTCTCAACACGTTTCAAGCGAAAGGGCATGGAGGACGCTCCTCCTGCTTCCCCTGCTGATGAGCATTGGAATCGGCATCTCCATCAACAACGCAAAAGGGGTTCTGGAAGCCCTGCTCGGGTTCAACAGTCCCTTTGAGCGGACGCCAAAATACCGCGTTGAGAGGGACAACAAAGATTGGAAGAAGAAGAGATACCGGGCAAGGGAAAGCCGGCTCCCTTACATTGAACTGTTCTTTGGTCTCTATTTCACAGTGATTATCGTGTTTGCTTTTCGGCGGGATCTCTACCTGACCGTGCCTTTCCTCTTCCTCTTTCAGTTCGGCTTTCTCTACACGGCCTTTCTTTCGCTTGCGCAGCGCAGGTCGCTGTCGACACCTTTCCGGCTCCCCTCCTTTTCAAAGCGGAGCAGACCCACGGCCTCCATGGCCAGGAGGGCATAAAAAGGGGCATACTCCACCACCCTGACCCAGGGGGCCTCTTTCCACACGCCGGCCGCGGCATAATCGCCCAGGATCCAGTAGGAAACCACCACGGCACCCGACAGGTAGAGCCATGCATACCGCGGGAAGAGGCAAAGGAAGGGAAGGACCCAGGTAACGTACCAGGGGTGAAGCGTGGGTGAGAGGACGACGTAAAGGCCTGCGAGAACAAATGCCACGCGAAAGGGGTCGCTGAACCTCAGCGGGAGAATGACCGCCGCAGCCAGGAAGGCCACAGCGATCAGGGCCTTGGAAGCAATGAGTGAGCCCGTGACCCATACGACAAGATCGAACACGGACCCGTTGTATCGCCAGTGTTCCGTGTACTGTTTGCCTCCTTCGAGCAGGGCCGTGCCTGCTCCGATAAAGGGGAGATAAGCGAGCAGGATCGAAAGGCAGAGGATGAGAAGAAGGCCGATCTTTTTTTCGCGAAGCCAGTAGAGAGGAACCAGGCAGACGGAAAAGTACTTGGTGAGGATGGAAAGGGAGAGGGAGAGCCAGGCCCATGCGGATCGTTTCACTGCCAGGAGGTAGAGCGACAGGAGGAGAAACCCGACGGCCAGGCCGTCCACGTGGCCGGCTCCCGAAAATTCCATCACCGGCAAAGGGTTCCATGCATAGAAAAGCACCCTTCGGGGATCCTCTTTACGGCGCAGCAGGATGCGCCACAGCAGGAGAACCACGAGAAGGTCACCGATCATGAACAGGCCCTTCATGGAGAGAGGGTGCCGGGCTACTGCCTGGGAAACGGCAAAGAGGAACTGTGCAACCGGCGGATAGATGGTGGAGATCTCCTTGTGGTTGATCAGGTGGAAGGTCGCGCCCCGGTAGGGGATGAGCGCCGGGTCATCGGGTGCATGGGTAAAAGGGTTTTCCCCGTTGAGAACCAGGTTGCCTTCCCAGAGGTAACGGTAGATATCATCCGAAAGGGAGGGCGTGGACAGAAGGGTCGTCACCCGAAAGATCAGGGAGAACAGGAGGATCACGAGCAAGGAGCGGGAAGAGCCCCCGGCCCCGTCACGAACCCGAAGGACCAGGAAGAAGTAGAGCAAAAAAAGGATGGAAAAGACGCCCAGGAAGAAAGGAAGGTTGAAACGGAGGTCGCCCAGGGCTCGAATGAAAAGGTAGCCGGCCTCCATGCCCGCACCCGCAAGGATGAGAAGCCATATGTCCTTCTGCTCTCTCTTCATACCGCTGATTGCCGCCTGCGTCTGCTCTTCTCGCTCCGGTCCTTGTCCAGCCCCAGCAGGACCACCAGGGCGGGAAGGAAGGTGAGAATGGAGACCGTTACCAGCAGGATCGCTATGCCGCTGGTAAGGGCGAAGTTCCGCACCGCTGATGTGTTGGCAAAAAGGAGGATCAGGAAACCGGCGCTGGTGGTGGCATTCGCCGTGACCACCGCCCGGCCCACGTGCCCCATGGTGGACTGCAAGGCCTGCTTCCGATCGATCTTTTCCTCTCTCAGGCGGTGGTAGTAGTGCAGGAAGTGAATGGAGCCGTCGATCCCCAGCCCGATCACGAGGGCACCGTTCAGAACGGTTCCGAAATCGAGGGGGATCCCGAACCAGCCCATGATCCCCAGCACGAGCTCCAGCGGGACCAGAACAGAGAGAAGCGAGGCCAGCCCGCGACGCAGGGAGAGCTGCGTGACGGAAACCAGGAGGAAGACCGCCCCGGAGGCCAGAAGCAGGCTCAAGTACTGGCTGTGCAGAAGGACCGATTCCAGGCGTGCGATGATCTCCGGGAAGCCGGCCTGGCGGATCTGCACCTCCCGCGCCTCCACCACCCCCCGGTTTATCTCCGGAATGCCGTCCACCTGTTTTGCAAAGAAGACGGGCCTTGCCCCGAGCAGGATCCACAACACTCCCCTGGCGCGTTTTTCATAGTGTTCGTTCTGCCTCACGCCGGCAGGGATCAGGTGGAAAAGGGATTCCCAGAGGAGGTCCGCCCGCCGCAACCTCTGCGCAGACCCCGCCCTTTGAACCAGCCCCTCGACGGTCCGGTTCGCGTCTTCAGCGTCCATGACCCCGCTGTCCATGATCCGCAGCTTCATCTCCTGCATGAATGCAGGACCGAACAGTTCCTCCTTGTTTTCTCCGACGTAGTCCATCAGCGAACCCACAAGCCCATCCGGCAGGACCTCCACGGTGTCCTCTTCGAGGTAGTCACGGATTTCCTCTGTAACGACAGGGAAAGCCGCCTCCTTTTCCACGGAAGGAAACACCTCCGTCAGCCGTGCATGCAGGGAAGAGGATTCAAGAGAATCGCCCCCGGCATACCGATCCGCAAGCCAGTCCAGCTGCCGGGCCGCATCCTGCAAGCGAAAATCATGTAGTGCATCCGCGCTCGCCCGGGGCAGGAGGGCCGGATCCAGCTTCACCACCGTGTCGCTCGTCTCTCGATCAAGGAATGCCTTGATCCTCCCTGAGACCACCTTGATCTTCCCTGTATCCGACTCCCTGATAAAGGATGTGAGCAATCCCTTGTCGCGCTCCGGCGCGACGATCATCTCCATCATCTCCTCGCTCTCCAGCAGGAGCCAGAGTCCGGACACGCCCTCCCGGGTTTCGGGTACGGAGTAGACTCCGCTGAAGAGCCCGTTCTCCTCGGCGATGTAGCCGTTCAGGGAATTGAAGCTCGCCAGCATCTCTTCCGATCGCAGGAAATTCTCCAGGTACTGCTGCTGTGCCAGGACCATGGGATCACCAAGATCCCCCTGGAAATAGAGCGTATTGGCGTACATCCCGCCGAAGTGCTCACTCAGCACGTCGTTGGCCCGCCGCGGTGAGCTTTCCTTGGGGAGCAATGACACGAAGTCCACATCTGTGGAGATCCGCGTGATCCCCACCCCCATGATCGCCATGAGAATGCATGTCACTAGGAGGATCAGCCAGGAGCGATGATAGATCCGGTTGCCGAGCGAAGACAGGATGCGGGAGAAGATGTGCTCTTCTGCCTGCGTCTCGGCCACCACCGGCCCGGGTTTTGCCCTGAGGAGATAGATGCAGATGGGCAGCAGGATCACGGAAATCAAGCATGCCGAGAGCAGGCCTATGGCCAGTTCCGCCCCGAAGTACTTCAGGTTGGGGATTCCGGTGACGGCAAAGGTCAGGAGCCCGATGACGGTGGTCAGGGCGCTCATGGCCACGGGCGGGGTGATCTCGGACATGGACAGGACAATGTCACGGCGCTTGAGAAAATGATTGTAGATGTGAACCGCATAGTCGGAACCGATGGCAATGAGCAGGACCGCAACCGATGTGCTCAACATGTTGAAGGGGTAGTCCATGATCGCCTTCAACCCAAAGGTCCACACGATACAGATCACCACGAAACAGAGGGGGAGGAGCACCCCGAAGACGCGGCGCAGGCCGAACCACAAAACAAACATCATTACAAACAGCATTGCAGGGACAAGCCGCCGGAAGTCCTGGGTCGAGAACCGGTTCATGGAATGCGCCACAGCGGGATCTCCCCCGAAGTAGCAGGGCTGTTCCCCGGCGATCTCCCTCACCTTGTCGATGAGGTTTTCCGCGACCTTCAACTCGTCGTAGTCGGAATCGATGTGGATGATCAACACCGTAAACCTGGCGTTCTTCGATACAATGGAGTCCACGTACCTTTCCCGGCCGAGCACATATGCCTTCAGCTCCCCCATCCCGGCATCCGTTCGGGGGATCTCTTCGATCAGGTCTCCCACCCGAATCCCGTCCTCGATCTTCCGGATGTCGATCACGTTGAGCAGGCTCGTCACATCGAAAAGCCCCTCCATCTCCTCCAGTTCCTCGGTGATCTGTTGCACCAGGGTCAATGATTCTGCGTGGAAAACCCCCTGATCCTCGAAATCCATAACGGCAAACATCACCATGGTCGCGGAAAATTCCTTGTCCACTTCACGTATCAGCTCGGCCACATCGTCCTTTTCGGGCAGCCAGGACTCATATTCATAGTTCGTGGTCATGTTCCCGATTTCATACCCGAACGCAGCCGTAGCGGCCACCATGGCCATGAGCAGGATCCAACGGAAACGAATCACCAGCCTGCTGAGTGTTTTCATGTCCCTCTTCCCGGCAAGAATAAATTTTCGCTTGGATCAATCTTCACACACAGGATCGCCAGCCCGTATATTGCATGAAGTCTTCTTCTGTGAGTGGCGTGAGCATGGGAGATTCGGGAACCGTAACACAGCCTTCGGCTGAAAACAAAGCGACAAGGTCCGGGCTCCATGCCTTCGCATCTTCACCGGATCAGAGGATCGTTCCGATACAATCTTTCTCAGCGTTACGTGTCTTTCCGCTCCCCAGTGACTATAATAAAGAGCCCAACAAGAAGAGCAGACGATCCTGCATCGACGAGGTCCCATGAACGGTTACAGAAAAGCAAAGGAAGTCGTTCCCATCACCTCGGTCTTCGAGGCTTTCGGCATCCGCTCCGGCTCCCAGGTGGCCTCGGACATGAGGTTCGTGTTCAGCCGCATGAACAAGGGTTTTCAGTTAGGCCTGAGTTCCTGGGACTTCATCCGGCCGGACATCAGCCTGCCTGCTTATGCGGGCATGGTGCGGGAGGACGGGCTGGCTCCCATCTACCACCTGTTCGACCGCGTGGGCGGAGGGAAGGGCTTCCGCCAGCGGGTCACCCGCAAGTGGTCACGGGATTTCCGCAACATGCGTCTCACCTATGACGAGCACGACGGCATCGATCTCGTCTGCCCCATCGGCACCCCGCTTTGCGCCGCGGCTCCCGGAAGGGTGGTGATGATCAGGGACCGCTGGCTGAGAGGCGGCATCACATTGGCCGTGGATCACGGAAACGGCCTGCTGACCCAGTACACCCACTGCTGGCGACCTCTTGTTCCCATCGGCAGAACCGTACACCGCGGGGAGCCCGTGGCTCTGAGCGGGGTGTCCGGCCTCGACATGACCCTGTTCTTCCCCTGGGTTCCGCCGCACATCCATTTCATGGTGTGGTTGAACGGCCGCCCCCAGGATCCGTACCTGGCCGGGGGGGAGGAGGAGCGCCCGGGCGTGTGGCTCCACAGAAATGATCCGCAACCCGCGGAGGTCGATCCCGGCGAGGCATTTCCGGAACTGAGCCACGTGGACACAAAAGCGGTGGATGAGATCGCAGCTGCCTGCATGGACAAGAAGATCAGAAAGGAACTGGCTGCAGCGGCAGGCAATCCCCCTGAACAGGCTGCGATCCTGGAAGACGCCCTGCATCACGACGACTGGGCCTGGCCGGAAGGGTTCCGGGAGTGGACGGTAAGGCCACCCATGAATTTACCGGAGACGAAGCTGACCCTGCCGCTTCCCATGGACACGTACCGGGGCACAACCTTTGCCGACAAGAAAGAACAGGAGAGGACTCACCTTGAATAACCCGACAGCTGTGCCGGCCTTCCTGTACATCGACACAACCCCCGGCCTCAAGGATCTCCTCTCCCGGCTGGAAGACGCGCAGGAGATCGCACTGGACACAGAGGCCGACAGCCTGCACCACTACTTTGAGAAGGTCTGCCTGATCCAGCTTTCCGCAGGAGATGAAAATGCCATCGTGGATCCCCTCAGCGGAATGGACCTCTCCCCGTTGCTGGGCCTGCTGGCACGCAAGCCTCTCGTCCTGCATGGAGCCGACTACGACCTGCGCATGATGCGAATGACGTTCGGGTTCCAGCCGGGAGGAGACGTGTTCGACACCATGCTGGCGGCACGCCTGCTCGGGCGCCAGAACCTTGGGCTGGCTTCCCTGGTGGAGGACTTTTTCGGGGCAAGGCTGGGCAAGGGCGGACAGAAGTCGGACTGGTCCCGGCGTCCCCTTTCCGAATCCCAGCTGCGGTATGCCAGCGACGACACCCGTTACCTGCTGCCCATGGCCGGAAGGCTTCGGGACGATCTGAAAAAGCTGGGCAGGTCCGAATGGCACCGGGAAGCCTGTCACTGGATGGTCATGCAGGCCTTACGGGAAAACGAGAAAGATCCGGATGCGGCATGGCGAATCAAGGGATCGGCCACCATGACCCGCCGCCAGCTCAACTTCCTGCAGACCGCGTTCCACTGGAGGGACCAGGAGTCGCGCCGGGCGGACCGTCCCCCCTTTCACATCCTTGGAAACCGTGAGCTCCTTGATCTGGCCGTCAAGGTCGCC
>CAZSUQ010000085.1:0-11669 GCA_964609935.1 uncultured Thermodesulfobacteriota bacterium
AAGATCAACGCACTCTCGGGCAAGGACTGGGACCAGCGGCTCAGGAAGACCAAGGAGGACTACATCGTCTGCCCTGAGCAGCCGTGGCTGGATGGGATCAATGCAGGGGACGGCTACATCAAGCAGTTCGTGGCCATGCCCCTGGGGATGGGCTACACCGTGGAAGGGCAGATCACGGGCGAGGAGGAGTTCGGCGGGATCCAGATCATCGTGTACGAGCCAAAGCCGGGCAGGTTCCCTGACGAACCGCCACGTGAGGAGCCCGGCCCCGATGTTGATATGTTGGTATGTGAATTGGCCCAACCGTGCGCGCCAAGCGCAGAGATGGGCATTGCGGCAGGCGGACGGATGAAGCAGAAGATCTACCCGGACCCCTACGGGATCGATACCTGGGACGAGAGCAATTACGGCCGCGTGTACGTGCACATCGTGAACAGCATGGACTTTCGTGAGATCACAGGGCTCGAACCCCCGGAGACACCCGTCTCGGCGAGGGTGTACACAGAGATGGGCTACCCCTGGTTCGACCTCTACGACGAGGCCAAGGGGGACATCAAGGCGTCCGGCAAGCTGAAGAACGTCAAGTCCGTGAAGGAGATGGACAAGGAAAAGGGCTTCAAGCCCCAGCAGGACGACGCCCCGGTGGACATCCCGCAGGACCAGGTCACCAGGCTCGGCAAGGGCCCCAGGGAGGTGAAAGCAGGCGAGTGGTGAACGTGGACAGAGATCGGCAAGGGCCATGCCCGGTCCTACGGGCATGGCCCTTTTCATTTTTACAGTAAAAAGCTAGAGTCATCTCGTGGCTTGATCTTTCATGAATGATGAAGCGATGACCATCAAGCTGGCATACGGCAGAGGACACATCAGCCTGAACCTGGATCCGGGGCGGTTCTCCCCCTCCGTGATCCTTCCTCAGGATCACCCACCCCTTGAGGCTCCGCGCGAAACCTTCTTCCAAAAGGCCTCAGAGCCCATCCAGGCCCCTCCGTTGAGCGAGATCGTCGGGAAGAAGGCGGGCGGGCCCTCCCCAAAGGTCACCATCGTCATCGCGGATCACACCCGGCCCGTTCCGGACCGTGTCCTGGTGCCCTGGATCGTGGAGGCGCTCGGGGTGAAGGATGCCTGCGTAACCCTGCTCGTGGGAACAGGTTCCCACCGCCCTTCCACGGAAAGTGAACTCCACCGGATGCTGGGAAGAGAGATCCTGAGCCGGTTCAGGGTCGTGAACCACGACTGCTGCACGCCGGAGACCCTGGTCAATGCAGGAACGTCTCTTTGCGGCGGGCCCTGCTGGATCAACAGGTATTACGCTGAGGCGGACGTGAGGGTTGCAACCGGCTTTATCGAGCCCCACTTCTTTGCCGGGTTCTCCGGGGGCGCCAAGGCCATCGTGCCGGGTGTGGCCGGGCTGGAAACCATCCTGCACCTGCACAGGGCGGGGATGATCGCCCACCCGAACTCCACCTGGGGAAGGATGGAGGGGAACCCGACCCTGGACCTGACAAGGGAGTTCGTCTCCTTCTGCCCGCCCGACTTCATCGTGAACGTCACCCTGAACCTCGAACAGGAGATCACGGACATCTTTGTGGGCGACTTCGTCGGGGCGCACGAGCGGGGTTGCCTGAGAGCCGCTGAGGAGGCCTGCATCCGGGTTCCGCGATCCTTTCCCGTGGTGGTGACCACCAACAGCGGATACCCACTGGACATGGATTACTATCAGACCGTGAAGGGGCTCTGCGCGGCTGCGGGAATCACGGCAGAGGGGGGAGCCATCCTTGCAGCAAGCGAGTGCAGCCAGGGGATCCCCACCGGCAGCATGTTCGAGCGGACCCTCTCGAGCCGGAAGTCTTCCGAGGACCTGCTGCAGGAAATCATGGAGACGGATGAGACCCGGTACGATCAGTGGCAGGTTCAGTCTCTCCTCCAGGTCATCCTGAAGCACAGGGTTTTTCTCTTCTCCAGCCTGGGTGCCGACCAGGAGAGGATGACCCGGGTCCGGCACATCCATGACATGGAAAAGGCCCTGCTCGACCTGAGCCGGGAATATGATGAGTCCCCGCTTCCGGTGGCTGTACTGCCCATGGGCCCGCTCACGATCCCGATACCGGAATGAAGGCCTAAGGACTCCATCTAATAAATACGGTGACGTAAAGGAGTAAAGGAGCGAATATTGCGAGCGAAGCAATGTCCTGCCCATTGAATACGTCACCCTATTTATGTGCCAGAGCACTTGGCCTCCCTTTCTAAAACCATGGATGAAGAAGGTGAATCATGAAAGCAAGAAGAGTCCTGTTACCGCTAGTCTGTGCATGGTTGTGCCTGGGGATCCTTGTCTGTTTGTGCCCGGCGGCACAGGCTCAGATGGGCGCCATGCGGAAAACGCTTCGCGGTCTTGACAAGACCTTTGTTTCCGTGGAGGGCATACCCCCCTCCCTGGAGAAGCTCGGTCTGTCCGCCAAAAGGATCCAGGCAGAGACAGAGAAAAAGCTCAGGGAAGCCCAGATCCGGATCCTGGACAAGACCGGGTGGAGACAGGCCGACGAAAGACCCTGCCTGTCCATACAGGTCAAGACCTTCGAGCAGCAGGGGCCAACCACAGAGGCGGGTGCCAGGCATGCCTACTCGGTGGAGGTCCGCTTCTTTCAGACCGTCTCCCTCTATCGGGACGCTCAGGTCAGGTCCATCGCCCCGACCTGGGTATCACAGTCTGCCCTGGGGATCACGAACGAGCACAACCTCCAGATCATTCACGATTATGCAGTGAATTTCGTGATGGACTTTGTAAACGACTATCGCCTGGCGAACAAGATCCCTTCGGATGCCGGTTCCCCGCAGATCAAGTAGCCGGCCCTCGGGAGGCAGGCCCCGTTCTGGCAACACCCCATCGGCTCTGATATGATGGAGGAAAGGGTTTACAAAGCGGCTTATGAGCCTTAACATGATGCCTGCGGAGAGATGTCCGAGCTGGCCGAAGGAGCACGATTGGAAATCGTGTGGGCGGCAAAACCGCCTCGAGGGTTCGAATCCCTCTCTCTCCGCCAAACTTGTCTCTGAGGCCGGGGGCAAGCCCCGTCTCTGCTCCCAGCTTCTTTTTCTTTTCTTAATTTACTTCTTTTCTATATAAGTAATAGTCTATTAGTATAAGAAGAATAGCTAACATCTGGATTAAGCTTGACCGTGCTAGACGGGGAATTAGCGGTGCCCTCTACCCGAAATCCGCTTATGCGGGGTCGAATTCCCTTTTGAGGCGCATGCTTGGTAAGGGTCTGGGCGTACCAGGCAAAGTTGATAGCTGGGCCCCACGCAACAGGTGGCTACCGAATCCCGCCAGGTCCGGAAGGAAGCAACGGTAGGTAGATTCGCCTGTGTGCCGTGGATTCACCTGGCTTGATTTGGCTGTTACGATTCCGTCTTGTTGAGCGGTGTCGATCCAGGGTGCACGGTCAAGCCCTTTTATCTCTTTCGTACACCAAGGGTTGAAAACCTCTGTATGTCCTACCTGGTCCTCGCTCGGAAATGGCGGCCTCTCACCTTTGACCAAATGGTGGGGCAGGAGTTCATCTCCCGCACGCTCAAGAACGCCATCGTCACGGGCCGTGTGGCCCACGCCTTTCTTTTCACGGGCTGCAGGGGCGTGGGCAAGACCTCGGCGGCGCGCATCCTGGCCAAATGCCTCAATTGCGACCAGGGCCCCTCCCCGGAGCCGTGCAACGCGTGTACCTCCTGTCAGGAAATCACCGAGGGCAGGAGTATGGAGGTGTACGAGATCGACGGTGCCTCCAACACCAGCGTGGATGACGTGCGGGAGTTGAGGGAGAACGTGAGGTACATGCCCCGCCAGGGAAAACGGCGCATCTACATCATCGACGAAGTGCACATGCTCTCCAGGAGCGCGTTCAACGCCCTTTTGAAGACCCTGGAAGAGCCCCCTGAGCACGTGATCTTCATCTTTGCAACCACGGAACCGCACAAGGTGCCGGAAACCATCCAGTCGAGATGCCAGCGTTACGACTTCCGCCGCATCCCCCGTCCCAAGCTCCTGCACAGGCTCAAGGAGATGACCGAGAGCGAGCAGGTGGGTATCAGTGACTCGTCCCTTGCCGGAATCGCAAAGGCCGCGGACGGAAGCATGCGGGACGCACAAAGCCTGCTCGACCAGGTGATCTCTTTCTGCGGGACCTCTGTCACGGACGAGGCCGTCATGGAGATCCTGGGTGTAGCCGGCCCTTCCCTCCTCTTCAGGATCTCCGAGGCCGTGCTCAACCAGGACGCCGGCGCCTGCATCGAGGCCCTGGACGAGGTCTACCAGCAGGGATACGATGCATCCCAGTTCTACAGGGACCTTGTGGAGCACTTCCGGAACCTGCTCGTGGCTCGTCTCCTGTCCGATCCGGCAAGGGTGCTAGACGTGGCGGACCACGAGATGGAGGACCTAAAAAAACAGGTCGGCAAGGCAAGCAGAGAAGACCTGCAGCGCCTGCTCTCCATCCTCCTGAAGGCCGAGGGGGACATCCTCCGCTCGAGCTTCCCGCGCATGGGGCTGGAGGTCACCCTGGTCAGGATGGCAAACACGGCACGCCTGGAGCCCCTGGAGAAGATCCTGGAGAAGATCGCGGCCCTCGAGCAGAACAGGGGGGAGTCGTCGTCCCCGGGGGGGCCGCCCGCGAACAGGACAGGCCCTTCAGGACGAGCGAAACAGCCGGAAGCATCAGGGCAGCCTGCTTCAACGAGAATCAGGGAAGACGAACCGTCCGGGCCACTCGGGACCGCTGCTCCGGAAATGCGAACCCCTTCTCAGGAAGAACCCCCGCCGCCGGATTCCGGCCCCCGGGAGGAGGCACCCCCCCGTCCCGGCCCCGGGACCTCGTCCGGGTCGCAATGGGGCGCCATGGATGCCTCCAGGGGATTTGTGGAGGCGGTGCGTGGGGAAAGGGAGAGCCTGGCAGTCCTGCTGGAGGATGTGAAAAAGTGGGAGGTGGGGCCGAATGCGGTGAAGGCATACTGTGAGGAGGACACATTTCTTTACAGCAGGCTCGGTCAACCCACGGTTCGGGACCTGCTCTCACGCATCGCCAGGGAGCAATTCGACTCCCCGGCCGGGTTTCAGCTGAAAACGCTGGATGCCGGAGAGAGCACGCCCGAAAACGGTGTGTCAGCAGGGGCCAAGGGGGATGAAATCCCTGCCGGAAACGTCCCCCCCCTGGCGGATGAGATGCGCAAGAGTCCGGCTGTGAAGGAGGCCCTTGATCTGTTCCACGGTACAATCACAAAGGTCAAGCTCTTGGAGGAAGAAAAGGAGAGAGAAGGATGAAAAAAGGGTTCGGCCAGTTGATGAAACAGGCCCAGAAGATGCAGGCCCAGATGGCCAAGATGCAGGAAGAGTTGGCTGATCGGACTGTGGAAGCCTCTGCGGGTGGAGGCATGGTCTCGGTAACGGCCAACGGAAAACAGCAGATCGTTTCCATTCGTATCGAGCCCGAGGTGGTGGACCCCCAGGACGTGGACATGCTGCAGGACCTCGTGGTGGCTGCTGTGAACGAGGCCCTGAAAAAGTCGCAGGAGATGGTTTCCGAGGAGATGGCAAAGATCACCGGCGGGCTCCAGATTCCCGGCATGATGTGACCCTATGGATCCTGTATCCCGACTGGTTCAGGTGTTGACGAAGCTGCCCGGCATCGGGGAAAAGACAGCCTCCAGGCTGGCCTTTCACATCCTCGGCGCCCCTGAGGAGTATGTCAGGGATCTGTCACAAGCGGTTGTGGATGTGAAGGAAAAGATCCGCCTGTGCTCCACCTGCCTCAACATCACGGAGCTGGATCCCTGCCGGATCTGCACGGATACCAACCGAACCGAAGAGGTCATCTGCGTAGTGGAAGAGCCCAATGATCTCTACGCCATCGAGAAAACGGGCGCCTTCAACGGAAAGTACCATGTGCTCCACGGCGTGATATCGCCCCTTGACGGCATCGGGCCGGAGGAGATCCGCATCCAGGAGCTGCTCGAACGCCTGAAAGGCGGAAAGACCAGGGAAGTGATCCTGGCCACCAACCCGGTCGTGGAGGGAGACGCCACGGCCCTGTACCTGAGCGAACAGATCAAGCCCCTTGGTGTCCACGTGTCGAGAATCGCCCGGGGGATCCCTGTGGGCGGAGACCTCGAGTACACGGATGGAGCCACGCTCACGGATGCCCTCCGCGGCCGTCAAGGCCTCTGAGGCTTGACAAAAAAGGCGGGAAAAGTATAAGTTGACGCTTCCGATCCACCCCGATAATTGATTTCTCTCTTTCATGATACAGGCAGTTTGAGTACCCGGGCTATCCCTCAAAAGGAAGGTTCCTCGCAGGAAAGGCCCTTCAGGGATTCCCAGCCTTATCACCCACAGCAGATCAAACCCAGGATTCTTGTTCTGAGGCTCGTTACCCTCACTTCGGATGGGAGTTTGCACACATGATTGAGATCCGCTTCCACGGCAGGGGAGGCCAGGGCGCCGTCACATCGGCAGAACTGCTTGCCCTGGCTGCAATCCAGGAGGAAAGGTTTGCCCAGGCGTTTCCCAGCTTCGGGCCTGAGCGAAGAGGCGCCCCGGTTATGGCCTTTGCCCGCGTATCCGAAGAGCAGATCCGCATCCGCTCGCAGATCTACGCGCCGGACGTGGTCCTCGTTCTCGACTCTTCCCTGCTGGAGATCATGGATGTTACGGAAGGGTTGAAAAAGGGCGGCACCCTGGTGGTGAATTCCAATGCATCGATCCAGACGCTGGCCTCCAGGTTCCGGTTCGAGGGGAATCTCGCCACAGTGGACGCCACGGAGATCGCCAGGAAGTGTCTCGGCCGCCCCATCACGAACACCACCATGCTCGGAGCCCTGATCCGTGCAACCGGTATCGTGGACCTGGCCAGCATGAAGGAACCCCTCCATAACCGCTTCGGCATCATCGCCGCCAAGAACGAAACCGCCATGGGAGCCGCCTTTGATCAGGTGGAGATCGTGCCCTTGAACGCGTAAGGACAAACGAATCACGGGAACCATCAAGAGTCCCATAAAGGAGACAGCGCCTTGACGGAAAAAGACAAACCCATGGGCTGGAAGGACATACCGGTGGGCGCCGTGGTGGACAAACCCGGCAACGCCGCAGCCTACCACACAGGTGGGTGGCGGAGTGAGCGGCCGGTGTTCGATAGTGAACACTGTATACAGTGCGGTGTCTGCTACATTTACTGCCCGGACTGTTCAATCGTCATGACGCCCGAAGGATACCCGGAGGTTCTCCTTGACTACTGCAAGGGGTGCGGGATCTGCGCCAAGGAGTGTTACATGAGTGCGTTCGGGCTCAGTTGCTTCAAAATGGTCGATGAAGAGGAGTTTCGTTGATGTCCAAAAGAGTCGGAATGGAGGTCAGTATCGCGGTGTCTGAGGCGGTCAAGCTCGCCAGGGCCGAGGTTATTGCGGCCTACCCGATCACCCCCCAGACCCACATCGTGGAACACCTTTCCGAGCTGGTGGCCGACGGTGAACTGGACGCGGAGTTCGTCTGCGTGGAGAGCGAGCACAGCGCCATGAGTGCCTGCGTGGGCAGCGCGGCGGCCGGGGCCCGAAGTTTCACGGCCACGGCGAGTCAGGGGCTCGCCCTGATGAACGAGGTGGTCTTCATCGCCGCCTCCCTGCGCCTTCCCATCGTCATGACCGTGGCCAACCGCTCCCTGTCCGGTCCGCTGAGCATCTGGAACGATCACAGCGACACCATGTCCATCCGGGATTGCGGGTGGATCCAGTACTTCGTGGAGAACGGGCAGGAGGCCTTTGATCATGTCCTGATCGCCTTCCGCGCGGGAGAGGATCCGGCGGTTTCCATCCCGGTCATCGTGAACATGGACGGGTTCATCCTGACGCACGTGATCGAGCCTCACATCCTCATGACCCAGGAAGAGGCGGACCGGTTCCTGCCCCCCTTCAAGCCGCTGAACGTGCTGGATCCGAACCATCCGGTGACCATGGGCGACTTTGCCATGCCGGATATGTTCACCGAGATCAAGGCCGCACAGGAGGCCGCCCTTCGAGCGTCACGTCCCACCATTGATCAGGCCTGGAAGGAATTCGGTGAGATCACGGGTCGGCACTACAACGCTGTGGAGTCCTACAAGGCAGAGGGCGCCGAAGTGCTGCTCGTGGCCATGGGTGCCATGGCGGAAACGGCCTCGGTAGCCATCGACCGCATGCGGGACAGGGGGCTGCCCGTGGGGCTCATCAAACTGAGGCTCTGGCGGCCCTTCCCGGGCGAGGACCTGCTCCGCCTGGCCGGGCATGCCGAGAAGCTCGTGGTGCTGGACCGGGCCATCGCCTTCGGTGCCGGGGCCAATCCCGTGGCAGCGGAGATCGCGGCCCATTTTTACAACCACGAGAAGCGGCCGAGGATCTTCAACCGCGTGATCGGTTTGGCCGGACGCGACGTTCATGTGGAACAGTTCGAGGCAATGATTCAGGAGGCCCTGGATGCGGACAGACAGCCCGGGCCTGTTGGACAGTATGAAATCCTGGGAGTGAGAGAATAATGGAAAATCTCAATATCTTCGTACCGAGGCTGCTCGACAAGCGGGAGTACTTCGTGCACGGCCACCGCGCCTGCCAGGGCTGCGGCGAAACCGTGGCGCTCCGCCAGGTCCTGAAGGCCGCCGGCCGAAACACCATCATCGCCAACGCCACGGGATGCTCGGAGATCATCTCCTCCCCCTACCCCACCACATCGTGGAGCGTGCCGTGGATTCACGTTGCCTTTGAAAATCATGCAGCCGTGGCCTCGGGGATCGAGGCGGGCCGCAAGATCCTCGCCCGCAAGGGAAGGGTCAAGGACCAGAAGGTGAACATCCTGTGCATCGCAGGGGACGGCGCCACCGCGGACATCGGGTTTCAGGCCATGTCCGGTGCCATGGAGCGCGGACACAACTTCACCTACATCTGCCTGGACAACGAAGCCTACATGAACACCGGTATCCAGCGCTCTTCCTCCACGCCCTTCGGCGCCATGACCACCACCTCACCCCCCGGCCGCTTCAGCGTGGGGCAACAGACCTGGAAGAAGAACCTGCCCGAGATCATGGTTGCACACGAAATCCCCTACGTGGCCACAGCAACCCCCAGCCACCCCTTTGACCTGGTGAGAAAGGTGAAGCGGGCAATCGAGGTGGACGGCCCCGCGTACCTGCACGTCCTGGCCGTCTGTCCCACAGGGTGGCGCTCGGCCACGGCAGACACCATCCGGCTGGCCAGGCTGGCGGCGGAAACCGGCGTCTTCCCCCTTTATGAGGTGGACGAGGGGAAATACACCATCAACCTGGACCCGGGAGAGTTCAGGCCCATCCAGGAGTACCGCAAGATACAGGGACGATTCCGGCACATGATGAAAAATGAGGAGGGGATGGCCTACATCGAGAAAAGGATCCACGACAATTTCGACAAGCTCAGGGCCAAGGCGAAGATGACGGCCGAATCGTAAGGGAAGGGCAAGAGGCCAAAGGAAAAAGGATTTCAGGGAGAAGGGATACATGGAGACCCAGCAAGTCAATCAGATACTCAGGCGATACAAGAGCGACCCCACGGACATCATCGCCATCCTCCAGGATGTTCAGCAGACCTTCCGGTACCTGCCTGAGGACGTGCTCGTACACATTGCCGGCAAGCTGGACATCCCCCAGAGCCACATCTTCCACCTGGCCACCTTTTTCCGCGCCTTCAGCCTGGAGAAGCGCGGCAAGCACGAGATCCATGTGTGCATGGGAACGGCCTGCCACGTGAGGGGCGCCCCGCGGATCCTGGAGGCCCTGGAGCGGGGGCTCGGCATCAAGGCCGGCGGCACCACCAAGGACCTGTCCTGCACCCTGGAAACCGTGAACTGTGTGGGTGCATGCGCCCTGGGGCCGGTGATCCTCGCGGACGACCAGTCCGTGGGCAAGATGAATCCCCTGAAGACGGAGCGTGTCCTCAAGCAGATGGGGCTTGCGGCAGGGAACGGGAAGAAGGCTCCGGCCTCCACCGGAAAGAAGAAGGCAAAGGCAGCGACAAAGCCTGTGAAGAAAAAGGTCGCTCCAGCAGCAAAGGGAAAGAAGAAAGCAGCCCCGAAGAAACGCGTAAAAGCCGTGGGTTCCAAGAAAAAGGCCGGCGCCGCGAAGCGTAAAACAAGAAAGTAGGCGTAGATTTTTCAAATATTGAACCGGACGGAGTTGCAATGCAAAAGATTCAGTCCATCGAACAGCTTGAGGCGCTTCAGGGGGAGATCCTGGAAAAGCAGAAGGCCCAGGAAAGGTCGCTCACGCTATGCGGGGGCACCGGATGCCGGGCCTACGGAACCGTGGAGATCGTGGAGGCCTTCAAGAAGGAGCTCAAGAAGCGAGGCCTCTCTAAGAACGTTACCGTGAAGGCAACGGGCTGCCACGGCTTCTGCGAAAGGGGCCCCATGGTGCTGGTGAGCCCCAAGGGGATCTTCTACCAGCAGTTCAAGCTCAAGGACGTGCCGGAAATCGTGGAGCAGACCCTGATCCAGGGGAAGGTCCTGGAGGATCTCCTGTACAAGGACCCCATGACCGGAAAGGCGATCAAGAAGGAAAAGAGCATCCCTTTCTACAAGCTCCAGAAACGGCTCCTTCTGGGTGAGAACCTGCTCATCGATCCCACCTCCATCGACGACTACATCGCACAGGGCGGATACAAGGCCCTGTTCAAGGCGCTCAACGGGATGAGCCCCGAGGGAATCATCCAGGAGGTCAAGGCGTCCGGGCTCCGCGGAAGGGGTGGAGGCGGCTTCCCCACGGGTCGCAAGTGGGAGAGCTGCCGCAAGGCAGAAGGCCAGGTGAAATACGTGATCTGCAACGCGGACGAGGGCGACCCCGGGGCCTACATGGACCGCTCCCTGCTGGAAGGGAATCCACACAAGATCCTGGAGGGGATGATCATCGGGGCCTATGCCATCGGGGCGCAGCAGGGCAACGTCTATGTTCGCAACGAGTACCCCCTGGCCGTGACCCACACCGCCAAGGCCCTGAAGGATGCGCGCAAGTACGGCTTCCTGGGCGAGAACATCTTCGGCACGGGCTTCTCCTTTGACGTGAAGATCACCCGGGGCGGCGGCGCCTTTGTCTGCGGCGAGTCCACGGCCCTGATGGCCTCCCTGGAAGGCAACCCGGGAGAGCCGAGAGCCAAGTACGTGCACACCGTGGACCGGGGCCTGTTCAACCTGCCCACCAACCTGAACAACGTGGAGACCTGGGCCAACGTACCCGGGATCGTTCTGGGCGGCGCAAAGAAATTCGCCAGGCTGGGCACCAAGGGAAGCAAGGGGACCAAGATCTTTTCCCTGGTGGGCAAGATCAACAACACGGGCCTGGTGGAAGTGCCCATGGGGATCACGCTCCGCAAGATCATCTTCGACATCGGCGGCGGGATCCCGGACGGAAAGAAGTTCAAGGCCGTTCAGACCGGCGGCCCGTCGGGCGGATGCCTGCCCGAGGAGATGCTGGATCTGTCCGTGGATTTCGACGAGCTGACCAAGGCCGGGTCCATGATGGGCTCGGGCGGCATGATCGTCATGGACGAAGAGAACTGCATGGTGGACGTGGCCCGCTACTTCATTAACTTCTTGACGGACGAATCCTGCGGTAAATGCGTGCCCTGCCGGGAGG
>CAZSUQ010000086.1:0-11597 GCA_964609935.1 uncultured Thermodesulfobacteriota bacterium
GGCGTTCAGTCATGTGCAGCCTTAGCCCGCAATTGCACAAGACACCTGCTGCGGCTTAAAACCCTTGGCTGTAAAGCTCGTAGAGCGGGAATACTCGCTTGTTTTAGGCCTGAAAAGCGGAGAAGAGCATGAAGATCGTTCATTACCGGGACGTTGAACCCATGGAGGCATCAAGGGTCGGTCTTGAAGGGGCCAGGGATCTCGCCATCCGGTTCCTTATCACGCAGGCAGACGGGGCCCCGAACTTCTCCATGATGGTCATCGACCTGTCCCCGGAAGGGAACACACCGGAGCACAGCCACGCCTGGGAGGAGGAGATCTTCGTCAAATCCGGGCATGGGGCCGTCAAGACCGGGGATGTGCAGACCCCGATACGTCCGGGGGATGCCCTCTACATCGGCGCGAATGAGTCGCATCAGTTCCTGAACACGGGGAAGGAACACCTCGAGCTGATCTGCCTCATACCGCATCAATCATAATCCGGGGGCCGCATAACGGCCATCTGCGGTGTTGCACTTAAGGACTCTAAAAGGGGGCGGTTCCTTGCGGTTTCAGGTTGAGAAGCAGGGAGGACACTGGTTCGGGCCGGTCTGCAGGGTGGCAAACGATGCCATCCACGAAGAGGGGAGCATTCACGATGACGAGATTGCCCGCGAGTCCGGGTTCAGAGGGGGGCTCGTCGCCGGTACGAATCACCTCGAGCTTTTCCCGTTTGTGGTAAGGGAGGCCTTTGGCAGGAAGTGGTTCGAAAAGGGGTCTCTTTCCATCTACTTTCGCGTGCCCACCACCCACCTGGAGCCGGCTCGGGCCGTTGTGGGGGAGGGACCGGGCCAGCCGGATGACTTTCAGGTGGATGCCTGGATTCAACGGCCGGAGGGGGAGCGCATCGGGGAGGGCTCCCTTGCGGTGGGGGCGCCCGGCCTGCCCACGGCCCTGGGCAGGCGGGACTTGGGCCGTTTCGACACAGGGGATTACCAGGTCATTGCCGGTGTGGAGGTGGGAGACACATTCGAAGAGGAAGAGACCGTGGTGAGCGGGCCGGACATGCAAAGCAGGATCGAACTTCAAGAGGCCCCTCCCGACTGGTGGAGCCATGACTCACCCTGGGAAGACGCTGTGATCTCGCCCGCCCTGTGCGTCAACCGCATGTACCATCCGGCAGAGATCTATGCCACGAAAAAAAAGGGGATAGCCGCTGTTCCCATGTTCGGGGCCATTGAGGTTCGAAACGTGAACGGGCCCGCCCTGGTGGGCAGGAGGTACACGGCGGGAGGACGGGTCGTGGCCCGTGGGGCTTCGCCGCGCACGGAGTACTTCTGGTATGAAGGGTTCATGGCGGAGCCGGAAGGAAGGGTGGCGGTGTCCATGCTCATGCAGCTCCGCTTCATGCGTAAGCAAGGATGACAACGCCTCTTAACCCGGATATTGAACCAAATTTCGTTGCAAGAGCGGTGGAAGCAAGAAATATCCGGACCAGCTTGCTTTTGATCTTCTGGGCGCCTATTCCCCTATCCATCCCCTGGGGTTCTTCTCCAGTTCCTCTTCCCATGCGACCATTCCCTGAAGAAACTGCTGCCCCACTTGAGGGTAGTTCTCTATGAGGTTGTAGCTCTCGCTCGGATCGCGTTCCAGATCATAAAGCAAGGGCCATCGTCCAAGCCTCCCCCGGCCCAGTTTGCCGAATGTTGATGTTTCCTTGTCCACGGGGGCCGGCCAGACGTAGTGATGGATGTTGCGGATGTACTTCCAGTCGCCGGAACGAACCGCTTCCAGCTCGTTCATGTGGTAGAAGTAGAACGCCTTGTGGGGAGTCTCCTCCTCCTCACCGGTCATCAGGCCGAGGATATCCCTGCCGTCGATGACCCGGTCCCCTGGAAGTTCGAGGCCGGCAAGGAGCAGGGTCGTGGGATAGAAATCGATGTTCATGGCCGGTGTGTGGCAGACCCTGCCCGCCGGGATCACGCCCGGATATCTCGCGATCATGGGAACCCGGAACCCGCCCTCATAGCTTTGACCCTTCCTGCCGCGCTGGTGTCCCGGATCCCCCTCGAACCAGGGGCCGTTGTCGCTGGTGAAAAAGACGAGGGTTTTCTGCTCCAGCCCGTTTCGCCTGAGACAGTCCATGATCTGTCCCGCGCTCCAGTCGATCTCCTCCACCGTGTCGCCATAGATGCCTGCGCTTGATTTCCCCCGGAACGGCTCCGAGGCGAAGAGGGGCTGGTGCGGGAAGGTGTGTGCCAGGTAGAGGCAGAAGGGCCGATTGACGTTCCTCTCCACAAACGCCACGGCCTCCCGGGTATAGAGGCCGGTGAGCTTGGCCTGGTCTTCAATGTTCGCCTCGAGTTCCTGATCGTTCCGGTAGAGGGGATAAGGAATCATATCGTTGCTGTGGGGAACCCCGAAATAGAAATCAAAGCCGTGGTTGACCGGATTGTGGTCGGCATTCCTGCTGTAGTCTCCAAGGTGCCATTTGCCCACCATGCCGGTTCGATAGCCCGCGGCTCTCAATGCCTCGGCGAGCGTGATCTCGCTCTGAGGCAGACCGGTGGCCCCGGCGTTCGGGCCGAGGTCCACAAAACCGAGGGCGCCCAGCACCTGGCCCGCGTTCTTGGTTACCCTGTGCAGTACGGGCTCCTCCTCGGCAAACAGGATCCAGGTCATGCCCGATCGCTGGGCGTATCTGCCGGTGAGCAGGCCTGCCCTGGACGGTGTGCAAACCGAGTTGGAGGCATAGAAGTTCGTGAACCGAACGCCCTCGTCGGCGAGGCGGTCGATGTTCGGCGTTTTGATGGTTCTGTTCCCGTAGGACCCCAGGTCCCCATAGCCAAGGTCGTCGCAGTTGATGATGATCACGTTGGGCCTGGGAGCGTCCGGGTTGGAGACCTTAAAAGAAGTTGATGTGTGGCCCGGCGGGTATGTATCGAAGATGGGATCGCTGGACGGGCTTTCCAGCAGGTTGTATGCAGCCACCCCCAGCAGGATGGACAGGACGATAAACGTTCCGGCAAACAGAATCTTCAAAATACCCTCCAGTTCGCAAGTTTTTTTCCTCTCCGATGATGGAATGTACCTTAATCAAGCGGCGGATGCGAGACTGGATGAAGGAGTTCCTGATAGGCGAGGAAGCTCGCCTTCCGTTCCCCGCTGCGGTCCACGAGCCCCCAGTAGGCCTCCACGGCCTGCAGCCCTCCCGGCGGGGGTGTCTCTATTGGGTCATCCAGTCGGTACCACAGGTAGCCGCAGGCTCCCTTTTCTTGCGTCCCGTGGACGGTCTGTTCCAGGTACGCCAGCTGCAGGGCTTCATCGTAGCCTCTTTCCAACGGCCCACTCGGAAAACCGGTTTCCAGGACCATGAGCGGCCTGTCCGTGTTATCAGCGGCCTGTTCAACTGCCTCGAGAAGAAGAGGCGAGAGGACCGGCCGGCTGAACAGGTAATTGGGGTAGGCGCCCAATCCCACCACATCCATGAATGGTTCCCATTCCTTCATCCTCGTCAACCAGAAGGGATCGTGGATGTTCAGGTTCATTGTTGTTTGGGCGTCCTGCCAGGCTCCCTGATGCACGGCCTCGTGCAGCGTCTGGAGCAGTCTGCCAAGGAAATCAAGGTCGAACCAGGCCCTTCCCATTCGCCACCCTGCAACCAGGACGTGAACGGGTGTCCAGTTGAGCTCGTTCTCCGTGTTCCAGAGGGGTACGATTCCTCTGTACCGTCTCGCAGCTCCGGCTCCGTGCAGCGCGATCTGCCCCAGGTATGCATCGACCCCCACCCCATGGTACCCGTGGCAGACCCCCTCTGCGCAGCGCACCTCCTCCCACCCCTCCGGCTCGGGTGCCATGCGCAGCTTCAGCGTTTCATCAACATGGAAAAAAGGCGCTGTAGTGGCATCTCCGAGAAGGGGAAGGGTAAAGATCCCCTCGGCCTTGATGGGGAGGATGATCCCGTCAACAGCACTCCAGGCAACAAGACCGGCAAAACGGCTGCCACCCCTTTCCGGGAACGCGTATTCCTGTATCAGGCCGGGGTCGTCAAGAAGGTCCTGACAGAGGATCCAGCGGAATCCTGGGCCCTGTTGCCCGGAAACCGACCTGCTCTGAGGATTGTAATAGAGGGACAAGGGCTGAGCCGCCGACCAGTCGAGCCAGAACTTGGCTGTGTCAATGCCCAGCTCCTTCATGTCAACGAGCTGCTCCTCAAAAAGCCTCAGGCCCGGCGTAAAGACCACGCCCATGCGGTATCTGGACAGGAACCGTGAAAGGATCGTGGAACCGGCTGCCTGTTGTTCTTGTGTTCCGGAGCCACAGGAGGAGAGAGCAAGGGAGAGCAAGACCGTGAAAAGGGAAATCCGCCTCAGCATGCAAGCACCTGATACACTTCGTGTTTGCCATCCACGTTGAATCACCCCCTAGAAGAGACGCCTGATCAAGTAGAGCAAGAGGCTGAGGGCCACCGAGACGATCAGCATGGAAGTGATGGGGAAGTAGAAGCGGGAGGTCTCGCGCTCGATTCGAATATCGCCGGGAAGGTGGCCGAACCAGGAAAGGCCCCCGCTCCAGACGAGCAGGCCAACCAGGATGAGAACAAGCCCGGTGACCACGACGAGCGGACCGATCTGGTGGTGTGTCATCCTCGTCAGCCCTTTTGAAAGGAAAGCCCCATGGATCAGCCTAATGGACCACACGAGTTCGGGTCAAGGCGAGGATTGCTTCAAAGGCTCCACTGACAGATTCGACAGGGATGATGGCGACCGAACAGACCGGCATCTTCCCAGAAATATTACCGTTGACGCGCGTGGACGGTTTCCGTGAAAATATGGAATCACCCCGGCAGGTTCATTGCTGCAGGAAAACCGTTGCTGGAGAAAGTCACCTGAAAAAGGAGGGAAGTCCATGGAGGTTCGTTACCGGAATATTCGTCACATGCTCGAGCAGAGGGCAGAGGAGAGCAGCGATGAGGTTTACTTTGCCTTCTACGACCGTGAAATCACCTTCGGTGCCCTCCACGAGAACGTGTGCCGCATGGCGAATGCGTACCTCGACCTGGGCGTTCAAAAGGGGGATATCGTCTACGTCTATCAGAACAACTCACCGGAGTTCCTCGTCTCCGCACTGGCGGCAAACTGCATCGGTGCCGTTGCCGGACCGCTGAACAACTGGCTCAAGGGGGAGGAGATCGCCTACCAGCTCAACGACTCCAAGGGGGTCGCCATGGTGATCGACGGGGAATTCGTTCCCACGCTGGAGGCTGTCCGCTCCAAGTGTCCTCACCTGAAGACGGTCATCCAGAACGAAGGCCCCCTTTCCGAAGGCCATCTGGCGTTTCAGGACCTGGTGGAATCCCATTCACCGGAACTGAAGGAGGCGGAGATCCGGAAGGACGATCTCGCCTACATCTTCTATACCTCCGGGACCACGGGCCACCCCAAGGGCGCACTGCTCACCCACTGGAACGTGCTGTTCGAGTTTGCCGCGCTGCGCGAGGTCCTGGAAGAGCCGGGAGACGAGACCAGGGATGCCGTGGCCCTGATCTTTCTCCCCTTCTTCCACGTGAACGCGTGCATGAGCATGCTGGCGAGCATCTACAGGGGGATCAAGACCGCAGCGCTCAAGAAGTTCTCGGTCCGCGAGTTCGGGCCCACGGTGGAGAAGCACGGGTGCAGCTTCTTCAGCGCCGTGCCCAAGGTCTACAAGATCCTCCTGCAGGCAAAGGATACGGTGAAGCAGTACGACCTCAGTTCACTCAAGTACGGGGTGTGCGGGGCCGCTCCCATGCCCGTGGAGACGATCCGGCAGTTCCAGGAGATCTACGGCGTGGAGATCCTGGAGGGATACGGGCTCACGGAGGGGACCGTTGCCACCACGATCCAGCGGCGTTCCGGAAAGAAGAAGATCGGCTCCATCGGGAGCCCGCTCCCGGGCCAGGATGTGCGGATCTTCAGCGAGACCGGGCGCGAGCTGCCTCCCGGTGAGGTGGGCGAGATCGTGGTGCGCGGCGACAACATCATGGTGGGCTACCTGGGGCTGCCCGAGGAGAACGCAAAGACGATCCGGGACGGCTGGCTCCACACCGGGGACCGCGGCTACATGGACGAGGACGGGGATTTCTTCATCGTGGACCGGGAAAAGGACATGATCATCAAGGGAGGGGAGAACATCTACCCCAAGGAGATCGAGAACGTCATCTCCGAGCATCCCGCGGTGCACGACGTGGCCGTGATCGGCGTGCCGGACGAGATGAGCGGGGAGGAGGTCAAGGCCTTTGTGGTCCCCCGGTTCGGCGTGGAGGTCACGGAGCAGGACATCATGGATCACTGCAACGCCAGGATGGCGGATTTCAAGGTCCCCAGGGAGGTGGAGCTCGTGATCGGGCTTCCGGCAAGCGCGGTGGGCAAGGTGCTCAAGCGGCTGCTACGCGACGGACAGGGGATCACGCGGCTGGCCGACGTGGAGGGAGAGGAGGACTTCGACGTGGGAGGGGTCTTCCAGATGATGCCGCTCCTCTTCAACCCGGAGAAGGCGGGGTCCTGGGAGGCCGTGATCCGGTACCAGATCTTCGGTGCCGGCGGCGGTATCTGGACGATCATCGTGAAGGACGGGAAGATGGAGGCGGTGAACGAGGCGGTGGAGAACCCCACGGCCACCTTCAAGGTCTACCTGCAGACCTTCAAGAAGATCGTTACAAAGGAACTGGACGGCATGACCGCCATGAACTCCGGGCTCATGCAGGTGGAGGGGAGCCAGGCGGACGCGGCCATGTTCTACGAGGTGCTGGACACGGGCGGCTGAGGGAAGGAAATCCCTGCCTCGGAAGACGACTGTCCGAACACCAGGAGCTTGTGTAACGGGTAAACAGAAGAGAGAGTGCATGACATGAGAGGAACCAAAGGTATTCTTTACGGCTTTCTTCTGGTCTGCGTGATCGTGTCTATCGGCTTTCCCTCGTGCGCAGCTTCGTCCCGTTTCTCGAGAAGAAACCTGTCCGTGAAAACGGATATCCCCTACTCCTCACAGGAACAATCGGAAAGCCAACGGCTCGATATTTATCTTCCCCCACAGGCAGAACAGGCGCCGGTTCTCATGTTCGTCCATGGCGGTGGGTGGAGAAGAGGCAGCAAGGACAAGATCGTCTATCAGAACTTTGCACAGGCATTTGCCCACCATGGTTTTGTAACGGTCGTGCCAAGCTATCGACTCTCCAGCGTTGCGGAACATCCGGCCCAGATCGAGGACGTGGCAAGCGCGTTTGCCTGGACCTACAGAAACATAAGCAAGTACGGTGGGAACCCGGACCAGATCTTTGCGAGCGGCCATTCCGCCGGGGGGCACCTGGTCTCTCTTCTTGCCGTTGACGGGCAATACCTCCGCAGGCAGGACATATCGGTGGATGCGATCAAGGGGGTTCTTGCCCTGTCTGCGGTCTTTGATGTGACCCGGATGAAGAAGATGTCGTCAAAGAACATGGCCGAGGCTGCCTTTGGAGACGATCCTTCCGGGTGGAATGATGCCTCCCCCATGTGCCACGTTCACAGTGGGCTTCCGCCTTTTCTGGTGCTCTACGCCAAGAGAGATCCCGACACGCTGAAGGAACAGGCGGTTCGTTTTGCCGCCGCCCTGCGTGAGAAAAGGAACCGGGTTGTCGTGGTGGAGTTGAAACGGCAGGGGCACATGAGTGAAATGCTCGGGAGCCGGCGCGGGAAAAACCCCATGATCCCCCACATGCTCGAATTCCTCAACGGACTGATTCATTAAATGCACGCCCCCTTTTGTTCATCCCTCCATCACGATCCTTACTCAGGGATAGCCCGTTCGGCCGGAGAGCCAGAGGAGGAGATTGCCGAACTTTCCGTTCACATCGATGCGGCCACCTGGCGACGGCTCCGTGCCATTCGGGAGTTCGATAATCTGGAGGCGTGGGGAGATGGATTCCTCTCCTGCGCACACAGGATGAGCTGGAGAACAGGCATGGACCTGCGATGTCCAGACGACATTTCTACCATATTCACATGAAAAACCTTGTGGACGACTTTCCGAACTTGCCCCCACCTGCTGTCCTCGAGAAGAAAGGCAGTACCATGATGGCCCTTCATTTGATGTACGGTTTCTTGCTGCTGCCTGAAAACAGCCAGGGGCTACCTACCCAAGGCGGCGTGAGGACGATGCTCGTTTGTAGGTGCGGGGTGGGGTGGAAAACTCGGTCAGGGAAGGGCATAGAATACGGGAAATGAAGCCTTCGGGCTTTCCTGAAATTTAGGATTCATCAAATCAACACACGCGTCCTGGAGTTTTGTGTGATCTCGCCCTGATTGAGTCCGAATAGGCATGTCATCGGTTCCGATAGTCCCGCTGAGTGCGATTTTCAAACGGCTTTTCCATGCTCCTTCTCGAGGCGGGCCGGCCGTTTGAAATGACGTACCATGTGACGCCCCCAGAACTGGATGAATCCGCGGCGTGCCAAGAAGTACCCGAACCAGCCGGAACTCTGTGTGAAGTCGAGAAAGCGAGTGTGTTCCAGCCCTCGCTTCAATAAATACAGCGAACGCACCACATACAGGACCGCGTAGAAGTGCCGTTGCGGTTCATGGGAGGGTCGCACGTACTTGCGCAGGAACCGGTACGCGAACCGGGGAATCTTCCAAATGGAAAGCACGTAGAGCAGGATGTTTCCGAACGTAGCACAGTTGGCTTCATAGGTGGTGCGAATATCCCTTGTTTTGATTCCGAGTTTTTCCATGTCGTCGGCCAACTCTGTATTCGGAATGACCCTCAGCGAGTAGAAACCCAGCGCAAACGGTCGCGCCATCTCGTAGACCAGATCAAGCGTTGCCAACGTGTCTTCACGCCTCTCGATCGGGTTGTCCAGAATAAGGTGATAGGCCGGCGGTATGATGTATTTCGAGTATCGGCTCAGCATTTCGCCTGCCTCTCGGATTCTTTCCACCGAGGTTGGACGTCGATAGAAATCCAGAATGCGTTTGCTGCCCGACTGAATCCCCATGGCTACTTGATTCATTCCGCCCTCGAGCAACACCTCGAGCTTCTCTCTGTTCATGTAGTTGGGCATGAGGCCGTAGACCGCGAACGGCAAACCAATCTCTTGCTTGAACCGTTGGGCAAAATCCGCCAGAACGCTGTGGGGAAGCGCCATGAAGCTGTCGTCGTGGAAAATCACCGTGGGGATGTAGGGCTGTTTTTCTTTTGCACGTTTGATCTCGGCGATCATGTAGTCCACCGACGGATAGCGAATGTGCCGGTAATCTTTGTCATACTTGATGAACTTGCTGTTGCTGCAATAGCTGCACGTGAAAGGGCACCCGATGGACCAGATCGTTCCGTACCCGACTCCGATGTAATCCACAAAGTCCTTGGACTGAACCGGAACAAATCCCTCGTCTTTCTTGTAGATTCGTTCGCCATCCTGATAGGTGGGGAACGGCAGGGTATCCATCATCTCCATGGTCATGAGAGGCAAATTCGGGTTCTGCTTCACGCCTTCCGGGGTGTTGAACCAGAAGTTCGGGGTATTCAGATAATCGCGCTCGTTCGAGAACGCATCGTAGAACCGCTCGAAAGCGAATTCTCCTTCGCCTATACAGATGGCGTCGGCGTATTGAATGGCATCCTCCGGGGCCACAGTGGGATGAATGCCGCCCCAGAGGATAAATGTGTCGGGGTTGATGCTCCTGATTTCCTTGATGATCGCCTTGGTCGTCTTTTGAAACAGTGACATCGACGAGAAGCCTACTAAATCGCTGTCAGCAAGCGTTTCGGCGATCTTTCGGATATCTTCTTTGGTCGTTTCAATCCACCAGTGCATGGTGATCAATCGGAGCAATCTCCGCCGGTTCCCTGTCGGCACAAGAAGTATGTCAGCATCAGGATGAAGCCTCCGGACATAGGCGGAGAATTTTCTGAAACCCAGGTTCTCGACGCCGTCTTCGATGCTGGCCATGCGAACCTTCATCTCAACTCCTCCGCTACAACCTCTCACTCAAGCGGGTGGGGCAGATTGAGTGATCCAACGGACCTGAGTGCGACGTGACCGTCGACTCTGAAACCGTCGATACGATTCATGCACCCTCTTGTTGAAGGGGATGAGCAAACACATTTTTTCATATTGTATACAAACCATTATGACCGTTTGAAATCCCGTGTCAATCGAGCACTGCGCAATCAACTGAAGGCGAAAACCGCGCGACAAGGATGTGCCCGTTGAAACCCACCGGACGCATATGCATTTATCGATTCGAGATATTCTCTGCGGATCGGCACATGAGGTTTCCGGGTACGGATATGAAATGGGGGGGATTTTTCAGCGACCCTCTCGATCACTTCCCCAGCCAGATCTCCAGACCGCCGTCCCTCGGTTCTCCGGTGAGAGGCTCTTTGTCCTTGAAGGGATTTGCCGTTCCCAGGAACAGCCCCATGGGCGAGGAGGCAAGTGTTCGAACGCCGTAGTTGAAGCGATTGTCAAAACCGTTGTGACTGATCTCCTCCCACTCCACGCCGTCCGAGGTCTTCCAGAAATCGAATCCCGCCTTTTCGGCGGCATACTGGTCGGCCCAGTCATGGAGGCCTTCTTGCAGGCATTTTCTTCCGGCCAGAAGGACCCGTGCTCTATGGCGATAGGAGCCTGATTTTCTCACAAAGAATGGTCCAGATTTTGGGGAACAGTCAAAGTCACTAGCCGTCTAACTCTGGAAGTGGTACAAAAACTGGGGGCAGGTCACCCGGATGATGAATGAAGCCTTCTGCCGCGAGTTGGGTAAACCTGGAATCTTCGGGCTCGTTGGGACGTGGGAGCCCACCGGCACAGGGGAGAGGAGACGGAAGCCATGATCGTTCGTTTGGTCGTTGGCATGTTCCAGGCCAACTGTTACCTGGTTGGGTGTAAGCAGACCAAAGAAGCCGTGGTGATCGATCCCGGAGGGGACGTACAGAGGATCCTGACCGAGGCGGCCAAGCGGGAGCTCACGATTCGCCACATCCTGAACACCCACGGCCACTGGGACCACACAGGGGACAATGCAGAGCTCGGGAAGGTCACCAAGGCCCCTGTCCTGATCCACAAAGCCGATACGGACCAGATCGACATGAAACCGGACGGCTTCCTTGAAGAGGAGGAGGACATCCGTTTCGGGACCTATGTGCTACACGTCCTCCATACCCCCGGGCACTCACCGGGAGGCGTCTGCTTCTCCGCACCCGGCGTCGTGTTCACCGGAGACACGCTCTTTGCAGGTTCCATCGGCAGGACCGACCTGGCGGGCGGGGACTACGACCTTCTCCTCGAGGGCGTGCGAAACAAGCTCTTCTGCATGGAGGACTCCACACGGGTCTACCCGGGACACGGACCGCCAACCACCATTGGAACGGAAAAGAAACACAACCCCTTCTTCCAGTGAGCACGGCCTGCAAATATAGTGATATCGGGCTTATCTTCGAAGTTAACGAAGGGTTCTTTCTCGGATTTTATTACTCGTGTAGAATAGGAAAAAGAACCATCATCTTCTCTGCAGAACGAGAAAAAGAGCGACCTCCACACAAGCGACTCACCTAGACCCTCACCTGCAAGGAGGTGCAGATGCAGAAGAACCCTTCTC
>CAZSUQ010000087.1:0-11579 GCA_964609935.1 uncultured Thermodesulfobacteriota bacterium
CGAACGGGCACATCATCTGCAACTGCTGCCCCTGCTGCTGCATCGTGCTGCCCATTATCCTCAGGTCAAAGAAGCGCGTGCTCCTGGCCCCGAGCCGCTTCCTGCCCGAGGTGGATGAAGAGACATGCACCCTCTGCGGCACCTGTGTGGAGGTTTGCCCGGTGGAAGCCCTGTCCATGAACGGGAAGGAGGGCGGCGAACCGCTGACGGTCAACGAGGATCTCTGCATCGGCTGCGGTCAGTGTGTCTACCAGTGTCCGGAAGATGCCATGGAATTGAAAGAGGTTCGCAATCCTGATTTCATCCCCGGCGCGGTTGCCTGATCGCCGGATCCTGCCTGAGCGAGTTCTCACGGAAAGACGAGAGGAGTTGAACGATGTACGTTGATCAGTTTCGACTGGACGGGAAGGTTGCCCTGATCACCGGCGGAAGCCGCGGGATCGGAAAGGAGATCGCCCTGGGCTTTGCCGAGCAGGGAGCGAGTCTCGTGATCACGGGACGGAAACAGGAGCCCCTGGATGCAGCGGCGGAAGAGATCCGTCGGAAGGGCGCGGCCTGTATGCCCGCAGCCTGCCACGTGGGAAAGCCGGATCAGATCCAGGGCCTGTTCGAAAAGGTCAAGGCGGAACACGGGAGCGTGGACATCCTGGTGAACAATGCGGCCACCAACCCCTTCTTCGGCCCGATCCTGGACATCAGCGAGGGGCTCCTGGACAAGACCCTCGAGGTGAACCTCAAAGGGGCGTTTCTGATGAGCCAGGCTGCTGCCCGGATCATGGTGGAGAAGGGAGGCGGGTCCATCATCAACGTCGCGTCGGTGGCGGCCTTTTCACCGTCCCTGGGGCAGGGGGTCTATTCCATCACCAAGGCGGGCGTGGTCGCCATGACCAAGTCCTTTGCCAAGGAGCTGGTGACCTCGGGGATCCGCGTGAACGCCGTCTGCCCGAGCCTGACCGAAACGAAGTTCTCACAGATGCTCATCGATACCAAAGAGATCTATGACATCGCCGTGAAGATGATCCCCATGGGGAGGCATGCACAGCCATCGGAGATCGTCGGAGCCGCTCTCTATCTCGCAAGCGACGCGTCCAGCTTCGTCACAGGGTCGTGCATCACACTGGACGGCGGACAGACGGCTTAGCCCCGAAATCACACGAGGCGCCTGCTGCGGTTTTCGGCGCTTCGCTACGGCGTCCCATGTGATTCCCGGGTTATGATGGAAATGAAGAGATTTTTTTGTTTTGCTCATGAGGCAAGGAACTTCTCGATCCGCGAAACAACCCGGTCGGGATACTCGACAAGAACGAAATGGGTGCCTCCCCAGAAACGGGCGTGCTCTGCGTGGGGCATCCTTTTGTGCATCTCCCGGGACTGATAAGCAGGGGTCAGGTAGTCGAGCAGGCCGCTGATGATGAGGGTGGGGTGGTGGATGTGGCTGAGAAGGTGATAGACGGAGTGTGCGTCCAGCTCCTGGAATAGACGGAGATAGTTGCCGAAATCCGTGGCAAAGATGTCTTCCATGTACTGCCGGTAAAGGGCCTTGATGCGAGGTTGCCCCCGGACCCGGGCATAACCGCCTCCGATGATTTCGGTGTTCAACCGCGAAGCCGCCAGGGACGCCAGGATCTTCTGGAAGCCCTTTTTCGGCTGCACCCGGTCAATGACTTCATGCAGAACCTTCTGAAGCCATGGAATCCGGAACAAGGGCTGGAACCCTGTGGACAGGGCATGTCCGTGGGTTCCGTTGAGCAGGACCAGTTTGTCCACACGGTTCGGGTAGAGGCTTGCGAACTCCAGAGAGACCTGGACCCCCATGCTCCACCCCACGAAAACCGCGTCGGATGCCTCTTCCGCGTCCATGACCCGGAGCGCGTCTTCCGCGTGATTGTACACACCCAGACGCCGCTCTCGTCTGGGTGCATCGGACTCGAAGAGCCCTCGGTAATCCCACGTGATGAGCCTGTGGCTCTCCGAAAATCTCTCCAGCAGCGGTTCCCAGATATAGAGCCTTCCGCCCAGCCCGCAGGCCAGCATCATGACCGGGCCCTGGTCGCCGATGACCTGGTAACTGATCTCCGTGCCCCGGTAGCCTTCGATCCGTTTGGTTTGAGCTCTCTCTCCCCAGTATCCCTGGGGGCCTGTGTGATCGTTCGAGGGTGGGGTCATCACACGCGATCTCCTCTTTTCCCCGGTTCCGCAGGGGCTGAAGGAGCCTTTCCTCCGGCCCTCTCTTCTTTATCGGCCTCTACCAAGGATCATCTTACTAACAGCCGGAGCCTACAGCAACATGCCGCAAACGCAGCAGGGTAAAAACTGGAAAGCCATCCTCCTTGGCTCCCTTGTGATCTCGGCCATGTGCCTGGGCGGAGGCTTCCTCTCCGCGGCTCAGGGAACAGCCGGGCACACCTTCCCGAAGGGGAAGCAGCCCGTCAGGAACCATCCGCTGCAGAAAGAGCGGCAAGGCCTCACGTCTCTGGTACAAAGGCTTGATGCGGTTTTCGTGGAGGGGGCCCGCCTCCCGGGACTCCGCGGAAAAAGGATCGAGAACATTCGGCTCCTTGCGGACCGGGAAGGGCGCCTGCAACCCATCCCCTTTCAAGTGGACGAGTACAGGCCGGACGGCTCCCTTGTGCTCACGGGTGGAAAGGGGGCGTCGAAAGATACGGATCCCCTGTTCGACCACAACGACGTACTCATGTTCATGGCCAGGGACACAGGAGTGCGAACCCCCATGACCGGGGGGCAGGACGCGGCTTTCCTCCAGGTGGAGATCCAGGTGACCGATCCGGTGGACGGCTCCATGGGGTGGATCTACCTTTCCTGTTCGCAGGATCCGCCCACGGCAAGTCCCCACACCTATGTCCGCTACACGATAAAAGAAGGCGAGATCGACCGTGTGGACACACGTGGTTACAGCATCCCCTACCCCTGGGGGGCGTACTACTCGGATACGATGCTTCTCTATCCCGTCTCAAACAGGCATGGCGTGGATTTCATGGATCGCCTGAAGACCCGGGGGCTCTTCACCTGCTTCTTCTCCATCATCAAGCTTCGGCTCTCGGAGGAGAAGATGGGCGCGGAGGTTGTGGGCTTCCGGTGCGGACCCATCCGGCTCGTTCGTCGCGTCAAGTACTGGGCGGATCTGGGGCTGGGGTTACGGTCACCGAGCTTTCTCGCGGACATCATTTATTACGATTTCTTTATGAATGCCCCTGTTACCACGCGGATTCCCGTTCGCCTGGACCTCTTCTTCACCAAGGCCTTCGGTGAACTCGGGTCTGATTACACGAAAGAGGCCTACGGGATGACCTTCAAGAACTCCAACAACCCGGAGGGGACGCTCATCGACGGCAGGATGTCCCCGCAGGAGAAGCGGCTGGATCTGGATTTTGATGAATGGAGGCTGACCACCGGCGTCCAGGGGACGTTTTTTCGGGGGGCACTGCCTGAAAACGACATGATGGCACAGGTGGATGTGGAGCTGGCCTATGTGGACGACATCACCGTGCCGGACCCGCCCGAGGCCGAACCCGGCCAGGTGGGGCATATCTATGACCGGGTGAACGTCATCAACGTGAAGCCCGGGGTCTACAAGAGCGATATCGTGTTCCTCGTCCCCCCGGACTATCGGCCGGGAGACGAAAAGCTCTACCTGGAATGGGAAAGGCAGCCGCTGGACGTGGAGATCCGGCTCCTATCCAACCATGCGGCGGAACCTTCAATTGCCTCCAAGGAGTTTGGGGAATGACCCTGATTCAGCCACACCTCGGGATGCATCCGGGCACGGAACGTTCCATGGGGAACAGGACGGTCCTTCTCGTTATTCTTTTTCTCTTTATTGTCTTATCCGGTATGAGTGCCTGTACGGACGGCTCCGGAGAAGGGTCAGGGCTTCCGGTGGCGGAGGAAGGGGCGAACAAGATCCCGCTTCCGGACATGGGGCCGGAGAACCCCTATCCCGTGGTCTACGAGACCGGAATCCCCATCGTGCGGGACACGGATCCGGACAGGACCATCCTGTACGCGAACATCTATCGCCCCCGTGGGGAAGGCCGCTTCCCCACGTTGCTGGAGGCCATCGCATACCGGCGGGAGATCATCGCGCTGGGAGACGCTCCGGACCCGAAGTGGCTGGCCAAGCAAGGCTACGTGGTCATCCTCATGGACGTGAGAGGCACAGGGTCCTCCCAGGGGGGGTGGGGAAGCTTTTCGGACGAAGAGATCGACGACATCGTGTGGATCATCGACCACTGGATCCCGAAACAGCCGTGGAGCAACGGGAAGGTGGGCATGATGGGGCCAAGCTACATGGGCGTCATACAGTACCTGGTGGCGGCACGAAGCCCTGCCCACCTGAAGGCCATCTTCCCGGGGGTTTCCATGGCCGACGCTTACAGGGACATCTTTTACCAGGGAGGGATCTTCAACCAGGAGTTCATCTTCTTCTGGGCATTTGCCACGGCGGGCCTTTCGCTCCTTCCCGGCACGGAGCTTCTCAAGGACCCTGTCTCGGCACTCAAGGCCCTGTATCAGCACATCATCCAGCTCCCCGAGCTTCTGAGCTGGCTGGACATGACCACGGACCAGCCCTTTTTCGACCTGAGGTCTCCCATGTCCTACTGGGACGTGCTGGCAAAATACCCTGTATTCGCCTCGGGAGGGTGGTTCTGCATCTTCACCCGGGGCAGCCTTCTGAACCACACGAACCTTGAAAGGGAAACCAGGAGATACCTTACCGGAAAAAAGGGCGGCGTGGCACCGAAGAAGATCCTGGTGGGGCCCTGGTATCATGCGCAGGGCGCCCTGTTGCTGGATCTGCCGTCCGAGAGGATGCACAAGCGGTGGTTCGACTGGCACATGAAGGCCGACGAGGATCCCCTCTATCCTTACTATGATGTCCTGGATCCAAAGTATCCGGTGATCCTGTACGTCATGGGGGCGGACAAATGGAGGAAGGAGAAGAAATGGCCGCTGGATCGGGCCAGGCAGGTTTCCCTCTTCCTTTCCGGGAGGCGCCAGGAGGATGACAGGAACCCCTCCCTGAACAACGGAAGCCTGGTCTGGGAGGACGAATCGGATCAGGCTTGGGACGGTTCGGTGGCCACTGAACCAACCACCCTTTCCCATACCCCCCCTCATTATGCCGGCCAGTACTCCCGGTCCACGTGCAGGTGGCTCGTGGGCCTCACCGCCTTCCATCCCAGTTCCGAGGACGAGCGGGAGAACGAAACCAAGACCCTGACCTTCTCAACGGAAAGACTCACCCGGGATATGGAGGTGACCGGGCCGGCGGTTCTCCGGTTCTGGGCAAGGACGCGTTTCGACCCGGTACCGCAGGAAGACCGCCGAATGCTGGAGGGCCTGAAGGCGGAGACCGGCGGTGCCCTGACGCCCCTGGTCCGCCGGATGGAGGAGAGGGACGTGCACTGGATCGTGAACCTGAACGATGTGTTTCCGGACGGCCGCGTCCGGAACCTCACCTCGGGCTGGCTGGCCGCCTCGCACCGGCCCGATCCGGACAGGCAGGATTGGACCCGGGACGGATACGACCCCTTTGATTACCCTGAGAATCGCGATCCGAACCCGCCCGAGGATGGAGAGATCTACGAGTATGTGGTGGAGATCTGGCCCACCTGCAACCTCTTCCGGGCCGGTCACCAGATCCGGATCGATCTCGTCAACTCGGACTATCCGCACCTTGTTCCCTCCCTGGTTCCCTCCAGGAGCGAGATCCTTCATGACCCGGAACACCCCTCAAGGTTGATTCTCCCGGTTGTGGAGGAAGACACCACGGATCCGGGCCTCTGGATCCAGAAGCCGCGGGCCTACCTGGCCGGCGACCTTCCGTGGGATCCGCCCTGACCCATACCTCCGTCACGGATCCCTTTACCAGGAGGAACCAGAGTAGATATCCGGGATCATCCAGGCCAGGGCTCCACTCGAATCTCGAGGGGATTGTCCAGGATGGCCAGGTAATCCTTCATTGTTTCCGGTTCGGTGTCCGGCAGGAAGTAAAAGCGGGCGTTGTAGCGGTAGGTGCCTTTCTTCAGGGCCAGGATGTTCTTCAGAAAGAAACCGATCTTGGGCGTGGAGCCGGCCTCGTCTTCGGGCGCATTGGAGCCGAACACGTCATCCTGGTAGATCAGCTCCTTGACAAGCACCCCTTTCAGGCCGGGTCCCATCTCGATGCGGTTGAGGATGATCCCCTGTCCCCCGGCGGTGAGGTTCCATGCGTGTTCGCCGAGATCCATGACGCTTTCCTCGGGACTCATGCGGCCATCCACCAGCGTACCTTCCGGGTTGTTCGGGTTGGTAAACCGCATGCCAAAGGCATGCCGGTTGTAGTCTGTGCCCCCCTCGAAATAGACGCTCCTGGCCACCAGGGACAGGGACACCGGAAGGTGCAGCACGTTGGGAGTTTCGATGGCATCCCGGTAATACATGCTGTATGCAATGATCTTCGGCGTCCGGATCCCCAGAGCCAGCCGCATGGAGTTCGCCACGCGGCGCATGACCCGTATCGGGCCGTCCTTGTAGGCAATCACCTCGGAGACAAAGTCGTCCTCGTTCCGGCTGAAGGTGATGGAACGAAGGAAGATGGTTGCAGAGAACCGGATGTTGATCCGGTCCATCACGTCCACGCCGCCGCCCCCGTCCCGGGGATCGATGGCCATGTAGGTGGTGTAGACAAGGTCCTTTTCAGGCGAGTAGCCCAGGGAGAACCGGGAGGTGTAGATCCGGTCCTCCTCACGTGCGTATCGCACGTAATCCCCTGCGGAAGCAGGGGGAGGCTTGTGAAACCAGAAGAGGTAGGCCCATCCTGCCTGCCCGGAAACCCTGTCCAGGACCTGGACCTCCACCCCGTTGCGCCCGGGTGAAGGCGATCCATGACCGGGCAGATGGTCGCCCAGGTCCGAGGCCATGAACACGATTTCATCGTTCGTGTCCAATGCACCCGGCGCTTCCTTTTCCTTTCCCCTGCGGCCCTTATCGCGGTTCGGTTCCTCTCCCTCGGGCAACACGTAGAGCCCTTTGGCATCCTTTTCGTCGATCTGGAACGGTATGGCGAACAGGTCGCCTCCACGGCAGGCAAAGAGCCGAAACCCTTTCAAGGGGAGCCCGAGCATCCCGGGCACGTCCTTTCCCTCGATGAGCAACGGGTCCACGGCCCGGACAAGTTCCTTTCGCTCGTCCTCGACCCTTGGCGGTGTGCCCTCTGCCCGGCCCGGCCCAGCTGCCAAAAGCAGCAGCCAAAGGGTTCCGGCCGCGGTCCGGGTCAGCCCTGCCCGTTTCATGAATGCTCCAGGTCCCTTCTACGCGAGATCGCGAAAATCGCTCGGAACCCTGAGACGGGGGCGGTTGGCCTTCTTCCTGCCGAGCGCATCGTCCGCAATGATCAGACGCATGATGTTTGCCGTGCCCTCCCCCACCTGATAAAGCTTGGCATCCCTGTAGTACTTCTCCACGGGCAGTTCCAGGCTGTAGCCCATTCCGCCGTGAATCTCCATGGCCCACCCGGCAGCCTTGACCGCGGCCTCCCCGGCAAAGTATTTGGCAATGGCGATCTCCCGCGTAAAAGGCCTGTCCCTGTCGTTGAGCCAGGCCGCCCTGCGCACCAGCATGCGGGCCGCCTCCACGTGGGTGACGAGTTCTGCAATCAGCTGCTTGACCATCTGGAACTCCCCGATGGCCCGCCCGAACTGAACCCTTTCGTTGGCGTATTTCACCGAGGCGTCCAGGCAGGCCTGAGCAATGCCCACGGCTCCGCTGGCCACGCTGATCCTTCCCCTGTCCAGGGCGGTCATGGCCGTTTTGAAGCCCTCCCCCCAGGCACCCAGGAGGTTCTCCCGCGGTACCCGGACATCCTCCAGGAAGATCTCCGCAATGGGCGAAGCCTTGTCCCCCAGCTTTGGAATCTCCCTTGCCTTCCATCCCGGCTGGCCTGTTTCCACCACCACCGCGCAGAGACCCTCGTGGTGCTTGGAGGGGTCAAACGTACAGTAGACCACCGCCACATCCGCCACGGTTCCGTTGGAGATCCACGTCTTTGTGCCGTCCAGCCGCCATCCCCCATCCGCTTCGCGAATCCTGGTCTTGATGGAAGCGATGTCCGAACCCGTGTCCGGCTCGGAGAAGCAGGCACAGCCGATGAGCCTCCCCTCCACCAGCGGTCTCACATACCGGTCACGGGCCTCCTTTGTTCCCCACTCCATGATGGCGTAGGGGACGGTCATGGCCTGGAGGTTGAAAAGGGGGCGCAGCCCGCTGTCCACCCGGGAAATCTCTTCACAAACGAGCGCGTGGGCAAGGAAACCGGCATTCGACCCGCTCATGGAGGGAGGAAAGGCACAGCCGAAGAATCCAAGCTCCCCCATCCTGCGAACGAGCTCGGGCCGGAACCCCTCCTCCTGCCTGTGCGGAAGAATTTCTTCATCGCCGAATCGGCGTGTGGTTTCCCGAAGGAGCCGTTGGTCTTCGGTCAGATCGAAATCCATGCACACCCCTTTCCAGCCCGCATAGTACCTGAAACTTTGTTGAGAGGATCTTCTTTCAGGTTTCTTGGAATACCGACCGTTCTGCGCGAAAGGACATGGTCATCCGTGTTTGACGCGTCTCGACCCGACACAGGATAATGAGCAGGGTACATTCAACAAAGGGTTTGCGCAAATGGAAAAGGTCTGGTATCCGCACGGCTTGAAGTTTACCTGCCTGCAGTGCGGGAAATGCTGCTGGGACGACGGAGAATACACCGAGGTCTATGTAACAAAAGAAGATATTGCCGAGATGGCCGCCCACATGAACCGGTTCCCCCATGAGTTCTGCAAAGCCTATGTGAAGAAATCGGATGGTTTTGATGTGCTCAGGTCTCGAAGGGGCGCCTGTGTCATGCTCAAGGACAACCAGTGCCGTGTCTATCCTGTCCGGCCCCGTCAGTGCCGAACCTGGCCCTTCTGGCCTCAGAACCTCAAGCGGCATGTGTGGTACGGCGAGGTGAAAAAACGATGCCCGGGCGTTGGAACAGGACGCACGTACACCGTGGAAGAGATCGAAAGAATCCTCCTGACCCGGGAGGGTGTTTCCTGATAAAGAACACCCTGGATCTAACGTTTCTTTTTCGAACGGGCCTTCTTGGCGGGAGCCTGCAGCGCAAGGTTCACCCACTGCCATCCCGCCAGGGCAGCGGGATGCCCGCAGGTGGTCATGGCCATGAGCACGGTCTGGTAGATCTCCTCGGGCTTTGCCCCGTTCTCCTTCGCCATGATGGCGTGCCTTTTTGTCGCGGTCTCAAGGCCGGCGCCCACGGCGATACCCACCTTGATCAGCTCCCGTGTTTTCCTGTCCAGCGGGCCTGACTCTGCACAAGCCACGGTGAGCCGCTCATGGGCATCCCAGATGGCGGGGTGCTTCTTGACGAAATCCTTGAACGTCTGGGGAAGTTTTTTCATCTTGGTCAATCCTCCTTGCCGTTACTCGTATCTGTCATTCTTTGATGCAAACATTTCTGAGAGGTCTCTTCTCAACCCTATCAAACTCCTTGTGGGGAAAAAAGAAGAAAGCCTCTGTTGCGATTCTTCTGTAGAGTTGACTTGTCATGATCACTTGCCTTAATAATTTAAGGTTACCTTTTCGAGGATGAAACACCAAGGAGATGCACCGTGAAGATACTCGATCTTCCGGAAAACTGGAACGTCCTTCTGGAGAAGCTCACAGGACTGGGCGAACAGATCTTTGGCAAGAACTACTACCCGGAGCTCCAGGACCGGCTAGCGGAACTGGAAAAGATCCAATCCCTCCTGAACCAGAGCAACGACGCCATTTTCCTCGTTGAAGCCCCTTCCGGGAACCTGGGGGATGCAAACGAGCCCGCATGCCGACAAATGGGAAGGTCCAGGGAAGAGCTGCTGGACATGACCCTCTATGAACTCTCCGATCCGGAAACGGCAAACAGCCTGGCCGACATCCTCAAGGAAACAACGCCCGAGTTGCCGGAAAAGCAGTGGATCATCGGGGCCCTCAGGCGGAAAGACGGATGTGGAATCCCGGTGGAGATCCATTTCAAAAGGGTCGCCCTCGGTGAGAAGCCTTACGTGGTGGCCGTGGCAAAGGACATTACGGACAGAAAAAAGGCGGAGGAAGATCTTCGCAAGGAACGGGATTTCCTCTCCGGGCTCATCCAGTCTTCCCCGGCCTTTTTCGTCACTGTGGGCGCGGACGGGAAGACACGGATGATGAACCACGCCATGCTCCAGGCCCTTGGATACGAGCTGGATGAGGTGGTGGGCAAGGATTACCTTTCGGAATTCATCCCTGCCGGCGAAAAAGACAGGATCCTGGAAGCCTTCGCCCAACTCCGGGAGAACAAGCAGGTGATGCGGATCGAAAACCGTGTGGCCACCAGGGACGGCCGGGAGCTGCTCGTGGAGTGGAACGGGAAGGCCATGTTCAGGGAAGACGGCCGGTTCGATTTCTTCTTCGGTGTGGGCCAGGACATCACGGAACGAAGACGGGTGTCAGAGGCGCTGCGCGAGAGCAAGCGCGCCCTTTCCCACCTGATCGGCAACCTTCCCGGTATGTCCTATCGCTGCTGCAACGACAGGGACTGGACCATGGAGTTTGTCAGCAAGGGCTGCGAGGATCTCACCGGATACCAGCCTTCCGATCTGGTGGGAAACAAGGCCGTTTCCTTTGCAGAGCTGATCCACCCGGATGACCGCGAGCAGGTATGGAACCGGGTCCAGGAGGGCGTTGAAAAGAAAAAGCCGTTCAGGCTGGTCTACAGGATCATCACCTCCGGGAAGGAGGAGAAATGGGTCTGGGAGCAGGGGAGCGGGGTTTTTTCCGAATCAGGGGAGTTGACCGCTCTGGAGGGGATCATCTTTGACATCACCGAACGAAGGAAGGCCGTGGAGGCGTTGCGGGAGAGCAGGGAATACCATCTCAGCACCCTGGATGCCATACCCGATCTCGTTTACGAACTGGCCCTGGACGGCACGATCATCTACGCCAACCGCACGGCCTCGGAGACCCTGGGCATCGAACCGGACCAGCACGGAACCATCCGTTTCGCGGATTTTCTGGACGAGGCGGGAGCAGAGCGCTCGCTGGAAGAATTCAGGAAGACCTCAGAAACCAAGAGCCCGTCTCAAAATGTCTTCTACCACCTGAAGACCGCTGGCGGTGCCCAGCTGCCCGTGGAGGTTCACGCAACCCTTGTGGAGCGAAAGGATCAGCCGCCCACGATCCTGTGCGTGGCAAGAGACATCACGTACCGGAGGCAGCTGGAGGGGCGATTCCGCCAGTCACAGAGAATGGAGGCTGTTGGAAGGCTGGCCGGCGGGATTGCGCACGACTTCAACAACCTGATGACAGCCATCACGGGCTATTCAGACCTTTTGCTCCTGAACCTGCGGGAGGGAGATCCCCTGAGGGAACAGGTGGAGGAGATCCGGAAGGCAGGGGACATGGCCAATGCGCTGACCCGGCAGCTCATGGCCTTCACGCGAAAGCAGTTTCTCCAGCCACAGGTCTTCGAGCTCAATGAGGTGGTTACAGAGATGGAAAAGGTGCTTCGTCGTTTC
>CAZSUQ010000088.1:0-11570 GCA_964609935.1 uncultured Thermodesulfobacteriota bacterium
CAGACCAGCTGGGCGGGGCAAGCCTGCACTGCACCGAGTCGGGCGTTTCCGACTACTATGCCGAGGACGATGCCGAGGCCATCGTGATCCTGCGAAAGATCATCCGCAACCTGCCGGCCAGTGAAAAGGCCCGCCTTCCCACAGAGAAACCGGCTCCCCCTCTCCATGACCCCAGGGAGATGTACGGGATCGTGAGCCAGGACCTCACCGTGCCCTTTGACATCCGGGAGCTGGTGGCCCGCATGGTGGACCGGAGCGAGTTCATGGAGTTCAAGGAACGGTTCGGCCCCACCCTGGTCTGCGGCTGGGCCTACGTTCACGGCTACCTCGTGGGTATCCTTGGGAACAACGGGGTTCTCTTCTCCGACAGCGCGAAGAAGGCCACCCAGTTCATCCAGATCTGCGACAGGCGCGGGATCCCCCTTGTTTTCCTTCAGAACATCACCGGGTTCATCGTGGGAAGCGAATTCGAGCGGGGTGGGATCACCAAGGACGGCCACAAGATGGTGAATGCAGTGGCCAATGCAACCGTGCCGAAGTTCACCGTGATCGTGGGCGCCTCCTACGGGGCGGGAAACTATGCCATGTGCGTAAGGTCCTACTCGCCGCGCCTCCTCTGGATGTGGCCGAATGCCAGGATCGGGGTCATGGGCGGCGGGGAAGCGGCCAACGTCCTTGTCACGATCACGAACGAACAGAATGCACGGCTGGGCAAGCCTCCCCTGTCACCCGAGGAGGAAGAGGCCCTCCGCGGCCCCATCGTTGCTTCAGCGGAAAGGGATGGGGATCCCTATTACAGCACGGCCCGCCTCTGGGACGACGGCATCATCGACCCGGCAAAGACGAGAGACGTCCTGGGTCTGGCGGTGTCCGCTTCCCTGAACGCGCCCATCCGGGAGGACGAGCCCGGCTACGGGATCTTCCGTATGTAGGCCCGAGAAAAAGTGCATGGAGAGCGCCAAGGCGTGAAGAAGCCCTTCAAAAAAATCCTCATCGCAAACCGCGGTGAAATCGCCTTGAGGATCATCCGGACCTGCCGGGAGATGGGGATCTCCACCGTGGCGGTCTTTTCGGATGCGGACAGGAATGCGGCCCACGTGCTCGGCGCCGATGAAGCCGTACACATCGGCGAATCAGACCCTCTCCACAGCTACCTCAACATGGACAGGATTCTTGCTGCGGCAAGGCAAACCGGTGCAGAAGCCATCCATCCGGGCTACGGGTTCCTTGCGGAGAACGCGGACTTTGCCTCCCTTTGCAGCACAGAGAACCGGGCCTTCATCGGCCCCCCTGCAGAGGTGATCGCTTCGCTGGGAGACAAGACCGAGGCGAGAAGGTTGATGATGGCCAGCGGCGTCCCGGTGATCCCGGGCATGCTGGAGATCGAGCCGGACGACCGGAGGATGGCAGAGGAGGCGGAAAGGATCGGCTACCCCGTGCTGATCAAGGCCGCAGCCGGTGGCGGAGGAAAGGGCATGCGGGTGGTAAACACCCCGGGAGAGATGAAGGATGCCTGTGATGCGGCAGCCCGGGAGGCCCAGGCCGCCTTTGGAAACGGCGCGATCTACCTGGAGAAATTCCTGGACCGGCCCAGGCACATCGAGTTTCAGATCCTGGCCGATGCCCACGGGCATGCGATCCACCTGCTGGAAAGGGAGTGCTCTGTTCAGAGGCGGCACCAGAAGATCATCGAAGAGACGCCCTCCCCTGCCATGACGCCGGCACTGCGGGAAAAGATGGGCCAGGCAGCCGTGGCCGCGGCCAGGGCCTCGGGGTACGCAAACGCGGGCACGGTGGAGTTCCTGGTGGACCGCGAGAACCAATTCTATTTTCTGGAGGTCAACACAAGGCTGCAGGTGGAGCATCCTGTCACCGAGATGGTTACAGGGATCGACCTGGTTCGACTTCAGATCGAGATTGCAGCAGGGACCCCGCTGCCCCTGTCGCAGGAAGATGTGCTCGGCAGAGGGCACGCCATGGAGTGCCGGATCTATGCAGAGGATCCGGAGAACGGCTTTCTCCCTTCACCGGGAAAGATCCTCTACCAGAAGGAGCCCTCGGGACCCGGTGTGCGAAACGATTGCGGCGTCTATTCAGGATACCAGGTCCCTGTGGAGTATGATCCGATCCTGTCCAAGCTCATCGTACATGCCCAGAGCCGGGAAGAGGCGATGGCAAAGATGCTCCGCGCGCTCCAGGATTACGCAATCCTGGGGGTCAAGACCACGATCCCGTTTCTCATGGATGTCATCCGGTCCGGGGCGTTTCGCTCAGGGGACATCTCAACCAGCTTCATCGACGCGAATTTCCGGGACTGGAAACCGAAACACGAGGCGGTTGACCTTGCCTGTGCGGCCTACATCATTAATGAGCTTACGGGTACAAAGGAAGCCCAGCCCACCGTTTCATCGAGAGACGATGCAGCGTCTCCCTGGAGGACGCTCGGAAACTGGAAGCTTTAGTGGCGTGACCCTTAAACATCGCCAAGTTTAAGGGAGTTTTTCTGTTGGGTGCTGTTTCGGGTTCCGTCGGAGATTTGATTCGGGCCGACTTTGCAGGGGGAGGGAGGATATCCGTTGGAATACAGGCTGAACGTACAGGACGAGACCGTTTCCGTGAAGGTGGAGGATGTCACGGAACAGGGTCTGACCCTCACCATCCAGGGACGAACCTGCAGCGTCTCGTACGAGCAGATCTCGGAGAACCACATCCACGTGGCACTCGATGGAAAGGGCGCGAACGTCTACCTGGCGGACGGCCCGAACGGCAAGGAGATCATGGTCCAGGGGATCCCTTGTGTGATCCAGGATGCAGACATGCTGGAACGGCGAAGCGCAAGGAAAAAGGGCCTGAAGCATGTCCCAAAGATCGTGACACCACCCATGCCTTCCACCGTGGTGAAGATCCTGGTTGAAACCGGAGAGCGTGTGTCAGAGGGGAGCGGTGTGATCGTCGTGTCGGCTATGAAGATGGAGACAACCCTGAGCGCGCCCTACAGCGGGGTGGTCAGGAAGGTGAACGTGGCCGTGGGGGACAAGGCCTCTCCCGGGGAGATCCTCATGGACATCGAGAAGGAGTGAAGTCAATGGACGAGCCGCACCTGATCTATCAGGTGGAAGAACATGTTGCGCGCTTTACGATCAACCGGGATGCACAGCGAAACGCCATCAGCCGGGAAGCCCTCGACCTTTTTTTTGAATACCTCGACCGGGCGGAACAGGACCACAACGTCCGGGTGGTCCTCGTAACCGGGGCCGGCGACCGGGCCTTCTGTGCAGGCGCGGACCTCGGAGCAGGGATCGGCCAGAGCGGAGAGGAAGGCACGGAAGCCTTCCGCAGGTACGCAGGCCTTCTGAAGCGGCTGGCCGGCTTCCCCAAGCCCACGGTGGCGCGCGTCAACGGCTCCTGCATGGCCGGGGGCATGGGGTTCATGCTTGCATGCGACATCGTGATCGCGGTGAACACGGCCAAATTCGGGACACCGGAGGTGAACGTGGGCCTGTTCCCCATGATGATCGGCGCACTGATCTTCCGGAACGTCACAAGAAAGAAGGCCATGGAGATGGTCCTCCTGGGGCAGAGATTCGAGGCCGGGGAGGCCGTGGAGATGGGCCTGATCACCCGGGCCGTGGATCCCGAGGCTCTGGACGACGAGGTGAACCAGGTTCTCGAAGCCTTGCAGTCGAAGAGCCCCATCGGGACGAAGATCGGTAAAGAGGCCTTCTATGCCATGGGGGACATGCCTTTTGAGGAGGCCCTGGATTACCTGTCCGGAAAGCTGGCGGAGGTGGTCTCCACGGAGGATGCCGTGGAGGGGATCACAGCATTCATGGAGAAGCGGAAGCCTCAGTTCAAAGGGAAGTGAGCAAACAGGGAAGCGACGACAAGGATTCCCTCAAAGGAGTTGAACAATGAGCAGTGAAGACAAGGTGGTTGTCACGTGCGCCCTGACCGGCGTGCTGACCGATCCGAACCGGTTCAACGTTCCGGTCACCCCGGAGCAGATGGCGGATGCCACACAGCAGTCTTACGATGCAGGGGCCTCCATCGTTCACGTCCATTTCCGTTCTCAAAAGGAAGGCCTCGGGGCCTGGCCCACCTGGGAGCTGGACGAGGTGGGTGCGATCCTGTCCGCCATCCAGGAGCGGGTTCCGCAGATCATCATCAACATGAGCACAGGCGTGCCCGGAAACGACATCTCCGGGCCCCTGGCCTGCCTGGAGGCGTTCAAGCCCCACATGGCTGCGTGCAATGCAGGCTCCCTGAACTACCTCAAGATACGCAAAGACGGCGAGTGGGCCTGGTCTCCCCTCCTCTTTGACAACCCGGTGGAAAAGGTCAAGGCATTCCTGGACGTCATGAACGCACACCGGGTGGTCCCGGAATTCGAGTGCTTCGACACCGGGATCGTGCGCAGCGTGGGCATGTACAAGGCCAACGGCATGTTCCAGGGAGATCCCCACCTCTCCTTTGTCATGGGCGTGGACAGCGGCATGCCTGCCCGGCCGGACCTCCTCCCCATCCTGAAAGACGAGCTTCCGGAGGGTGCCCACTGGCAGGTCATTGCCACGGGCCCGGGGCGTGAAAAGATATGGGGGCTTCACCGCAGTTGTATCGAGCTGGGCGGAAACGTGAGAACCGGACTGGAAGACACCTTTTATCTGCCCAACGGGGAGAAGGCCTCGGACAACGGTCAGCTGATTGGGGCTCTGGTAAACCTCGTTCGGGAAGCGGGCAGGGAACCGGCAAGTCCTGAGGAGGCCCGAAGGATCCTGGGAATCCCGTCATCGTAAACCGAACCGATCAGGAGGAAGGAACGTGGGAAACGAGATTTATTTCAACGAGGACCACGAACAGCTGCGGCACACGGTTAAAGGGTTCGTGAACAAGGAGATCAATCCCTACGTTGACGAGTGGGAGGAGAAGGGGGCCGCTCCGCTTCACGACCTCTTCAAGAAGATGGGCGACCTGGGGCTTCTGGGGATCCGTTACGACCCGAAATATGGGGGACAGGGGCTGGACTACTGGTTTGAAACCGTGTTCCTGGAAGAGCTGGGAGGGATCCGCTGCGGCGGGATTCCCATGGCCATCGCGGTGCAGACCAACATGGCAACGCCTGCCATCGACGAGTTCGGGAGTGAGTATCTCAAGGAGAAATACCTGAAGGCCGCCATTGCAGGCGACGCGGTTTCCGCCATTGCCGTGACCGAACCGGATGCAGGCTCCGACGTGGCCGCCATCAAAACCTCGGCCAGAAGGGACGGGGACGCATACGTCATCAACGGCTCCAAGACCTTCATCACGAACGGGATCCAGGCCGATTTTCTCACCCTGCTGGCGAGAAGCAGCGACGAGCCCGGGTACCACTCCTTCAGCCTCTTCGTGGTTCCCACCGATCTGCCCGGGTTCGAGGTGAGCAAGAAGCTGGACAAGCTGGGGATGAGGAGCAGCGACACGGCGGAGCTCTTTTTCGACAATCTCAGGGTCCCGGCGGACAACCTGATCGGAAAGGAGGGCGAAGGCTTCATCCAGCAGATGCAGCAGTTCCAGCACGAACGCTTCAGCGTGCTGCCCCTCATGTACGTTCCCGCAAGGCACATGATCGAAATGACCGTGGAGCACCTGAGAAACCGGATCGTGTTCGACAAGCCGTTGATCAAGAAGCAGGTCCTGAGGCACAGGCTGGCCGACTGGCTCACGGAAACCGAATGCCTGAAACAGCTCACGTACCACATCGTGAGGATGAAGACGGCAGGACAGGACGCCACCAAGGAGATCTCCATGGGCAAGCTCTTTGGTGCGAGCCTTCTCTGCAAGGTGACCGAGGGCTGTCTCCGCATGCACGGCGGCATGGGCTTTATGAACGAGATGGAGATATCCAGGGGTTTCCGCGACGCCACGATCGCCTCCATCGGCGGAGGGGCCAGCGAGATCATGAGCGAGATCATTGCCAGGCTGGAAGGATTTTGAGGGAGCTCGCGCTATGACCCGGGAAGCGATTCGTGACGGCGCCCAATACGCCTACGACGTGATCAAGAGGATCTGCATCGATGTGGGGCCCGGGATCCCCTGCAGCCCGCAGGAGAGGGCCCGTGCCATGGTGATCAAAGAGGAGATGGAGCAGACCCTTGGGAAAAACGCCGTGGCGGAGGAAGAGTTTACCTGCGCTCCCCATGCCTTTCTGGGCTGGTTCAAAGGCGGCGTGGTGTTGATGTTGGTCTCGCTCCTGTGCCACTACCTCGCAACGCATCTGGAGGGAACCGCTACGCTGGTTCTCTCCTCAGCGGCGTTTGTTGTCGCGGCCATGATCCTGGTCGTCGCCACGGTTGAGTTTGTCTTCTGCCGCGAGTTCGTGGATTTCCTCCTGCCGAAAAAGACCTCCATCAACGTGGTGGGTACGATCAAGCCCGGAGAGGATCAGGAAGTGAAGAGGATCCTGATCTTCGGCGGCCACCACGACAGCGCCTACCAGTTTACCTGGGCCCGGTATCTCAAGCACGGTTACTATGTCACGATCGGCATCATCCTCTGGGGTGTGGTGGCCGTGGCCGTTAAGACAGGATCCTATCTCATCGGCACCGCGTTGGATCTTCCGACCCTGATCAGCTTTGGCAGCATAGGAAAGACAGCGCTGATCATGCCCATAGGCCCGGCCGCTTTCTTCGCCTTCTTCTTTCTGGGCTCGGGCAGGAACGGCGGACAGGTTCCCGGTGCGGCCGACAACCTGTCCGGATGCATGCTGTCCGTGGCCATGGGCAGAATCCTCAAGAAGCATCCCCACCTGATCCCGGACAACACCGAGGTCCGACTGATATCCTTTGGATGCGAAGAAGCGGGGATGAGGGGATCCCGCCGCTACGTGGAGAGGCACCACGATGAACTCAAGAAAACGGACGCCATGTTCTTCAACATCGAGACCGTGGTGGACAACGTGGTCAACATCATGAAGTCGGACTGCAACGGGCTGTGCAGGAACTCCCCCGAGATGGTACAGAGCCTGGTGGAGGCGGCCGAACAGGCCGGCGTACGGTATCGCGTCAGGCCCCTGCCCTTCGGCGGCGCCGGGTCGGACGCCTACCCTTTCAGCGAGGCCGGGATCAAGGCTGCCTGCGTCCTGCCCATTCGCTACCCGCAGCAACTGATCCAGTTCTACCACCAGCCCTCGGACAACTATGACATCCTGAAACTCGAGCCGTTTGAAACCACATTGAAGCTTGCAGTTGAGTGGATCCGGATGCGCTAGGCCAAGGAAAACCACCCGGCAACAGGAGAATCGAAGATGCGCTTTTTGCCCCTTGGGATCCTTTGCCTGGCGGCCTTTTCCCTGGGCATCCTGAGCGGCTGCAGTGAAGATGGACCTACAGGGCTGCAGGATCCCCAGCCTGACCTGCCGGAAGCGGCCTTCTTTAAAGCGAACCACGCGAGCTTCAATACCCGGTACTACGCTGCCGTGAAAGACCGCAGCGTGTGGGTCAGGGAAAAGGAGGACAAAACAGCCGGGTGGACGGACCTTGGCCCCACACTGCCCGAGGACCTGGCCGGGAACGTGACCGAGATCGCCATGGACGACGAACACATCCTTGCCCTGAACACCCAACGGGAGATCTTCACCATGTGGTCGGCCCTGGGCGATATCTCCGAGTTCCGCTGGCAAAAGGCCTGGGGGTTTCCGTTCTGGCGGGGCCCGGGAATGAGCCTGCCGGGCGATCTCATGAAGTGGGACTTCTCCGTCATCTCCATCCCGCAGGACAGGAACTGGCACGACCCCAACGGAAACCTGTTTCGGGTGGGAGCCGCCAAGTGCTCCCACATCGTCATGCTGAGAAACCAGGGTCAGTGGATCACCTTCAACGATCCCTGGCTGCCCACCGATCTCAGTTACGGGATCGGTGCCCCGAAGCGGTGCCGGTTCCTGTCCGTGAATCTCAGTGCGAGCGGCTCCACCACCTTTATCATCAACAAATATGGGGATATGTTCACCCGCTTCTTCGATTTCGACATCTCGGGCTTGGACGAGTTCATTCAGCTCCATCATGGCTACGCTTACGAGGACCAGACCAGCGAGCTGAGACCCAAGATACAGCTACCACCGGAAGACTGGACGCAGCAGCCGAAGATCCGGGGCCGGATCACTGACAGGATCAGCATCCACAAGCTGGGCAGGCAGGAGAACGGCTGGGACAGGGTTCTGCGCGTGGAAGGGCTGGACGAAGGTTCACACACGGGTTACTACGAAAAAGCGATCACGGACACTCGGCGTGAAGACTGGACGTTTCATCGAACCGACCTCCCGCTGGCGGGCAACCTGCTCGACAACCGGGACTACGACAGCTCGGGGGAAGCGCTCGGCCCGATCGAGGACCTCCTGTTCTCCGTGAACATGGAGAACCTGCCTGTTCTGGACCCCCGGGATTACACCGACTGGGCCGGAGAGATCCTGGACTTCAACTGCTACTGCCCGCCTGCCACCCTGAGGATCCACACGAGCGAAACCGTGCACTTCGACCTGCTGCTTCACACCAACGAACGCATCCGCATCCGCCCACGGGAGCGAGGGCTGGACGACAACCCGCGGAGGTTCTGGGGCGCGGCGGAGGTCCCGGAAGCGCTCTTTGACGATCTCGAAAACCAGGACAGAAAGGTCCGGGAATTTGTTGCGGGCTACCTGGGGGGAAACCGTTTCACGGTGATCGCGATCTTCGGCACCCTGAACGAGATGGAGATCCGGCTGAACCCGTTCCCGACCCCGACACACACCTTCCGGTTCTATCGTTGAGAAAACGATCCCATGAAAAAGAAACATTTACCTCTTATCATTAGCACGCTGGTCCTATTGATCCCCTCAGGCTGCGGATCGGGGAAAACCGGGACAACGACCTCATCCGAACCCTTTCCAACACTGTTGCCTCTCCACGTGGAAGAGGGAAGGATCGTCGATGCCAATGGAGGAACGGTCATCCTGCGTGGTGTGGGTGTAAAACAGCTGGGAGATTACTTCCAGGGGCATCCAGAGATTCCACCGACCCTCCCGCTCGAGCGACGTGACTTCGAGCAGATGGAGGCGTTGGGACTGAACTCGGTTCGCCTCGTGGTGAGCTGGAGCTTCCTCGAGCCCGAGCGCGGCATCTATGACGAAACTTACATCGAAAAGGTGAAGGAATCGGTGGAGTGGGCGCGGGAGAGCGGAATCTATGTCATCCTCGACATGCATCAGGACGCCTGGGGCAAGTACATCGCCACGCCCCCTTCCGAGGAGTGCCCGGAACCCCTGTCGCCCAACATCGGTTGGGACGGCGCACCGGAATGGGCCACGATCACCGACGGATTGAGCTCCTGCATGTTGGAAACGCGCGAGCTTTCGCCGGCCGTCATGCGCGCCTGGCAGTCCTTCTGGGAAGACCGGGACGGCATCCAGCAGCATTTTGTCGACACCTGGGCGCGGCTGGCGTCCGAGTTCTCGGGCAACCCCGTCATCGCAGGCTACAACATCCTGAACGAACCGAATTGGGGCGAACGCTACCGTGAGATGGTGAACGTCTACAAACCCGAAATGCACCTCCGATGCCTGGAGGCTATCCGCAGCACGGAGGGAAACGACAACCACAAGATCATCTTCTTCGAACCTTCCGCCTTGTGGTCGTTCTATCCGAAAGAGAGGCCGGTTCCCTTTACGGATGATCCGGACATCGTCTTTGCCCCGCATATATACAACAGCATCAATGGCCTTCTTCGGGATCTCCTCGGCCGCGATCTTGTATCCGTGGAGAAGAACTTTGAGAACGCGGCCGAAGAGGCGCAGGCATTCGGTTCGCCCTTCTGGTTCGGCGAGTGGTGGGGATCCAACCGCGAATTCGCCGGACAGGTCGCCGCGCTGGAAGACGCCTACCAGGTGGGCTCGGCACGCTGGATATGGAAAGTAAGCTGTGGGGACCCGCATATCATGGCCGGGTGCTGGCCCACCTGCCAGGGGCTGCGAGAGTTCACCCAGGGCAGCGTGTTCAATATCCGTTGTGGTGATCCGGAACATCCCACGGGCGTGGAGTTGGGTTACCATGAGACGGATGCGGTGATTCTCGCCCGACCCTATCCCCGTTCTTTTCCGTCTCCGGCCACCTATGAGGTCAACCCGGACGACTGGACAATGGAAATGGAAGGCGTTTCACCCGGAGGCATACCGCTGGTTGTCTGGATCCCGGGGAACGGGGAGCCGGGTTGGGAGGGCGAGGGCATCAGCGAACCCCAACTCCACAGGGTTCCTGGAGGCTGGATACTCACATCGGAACCGCGGGCGGGCGAATGGGACATCCGGGTCCAGGGACGGTAACTCTGTTTTTCGTTGGCAGATGTTTATGAAAGTCGCCATTCAGCTCCAGGCAGCGTTGACGGTTGATCCACCATCCACCAGGTATACGGCCCCCTGACAGTATGCCCCGGCCGGCCCGGCCAGCATGAGTGCCATTGCCGCGATCTCTTCCGGTTCGCCAACCCGATTGACCAAGTTTTGAAATCCATCCTTTTCGCGATGTGCCACGAGGTCTGCCGACATCTCTGTTCGAACCAGGCCCGGACAGATTGCCACGCAGCGAACGCCGTCATGGCCCCATTCACAGGCCATCTGCTTGGTGAGCATAATCAGCGCGGATTTGGAAGCGCTGTAGGCCCCGACAAAGATATCCGGTTTGATCCCTGCCGTGGAGGCGATATTGATAATGACGCCCTTGCCCTTCTTCTTCATAGCAGGGTAGCACAGTTGCGAGAGGTGAAGCCCGGCCCAGGCGTTCAGTTTGATCACTTGGTTGAACTGCTCATACGTAAGTTCCGCGAGGGCAACAAAGTAACCAACTCCGGCGTTGTTTACCAGGATATCCACCTCACCGAGTTCCGTCGTCACGGTTTCATGAAGCCGCTTCCTGTCTTCATCGGAGGACATATCTGCCCGAACTGCCAGACAACGTTGTCCTGACCGTTCGATTTCGGTTCTGGTCGCTTCCAGGTCTCCTCTGCCGCGTGCAGTGATGGCAACATCCGCACCGGCACCGGCATAGGCAATCGCAATGGCCCGCCCAATGCCTTTGGAGCCGCCGGTAATCATTGCGATCTTCCCTGTAAGCGAGAAATTGACATGAGCCATTGGTTTTCTCCTGAAGAATACGGACGGTTGTCTTTCCTCTGCAACGAATCCGTCTGGGCTGACCGATAGGCCTTCTCGACGTAAATCATACGAATCGCCCATACACCCAGCTGGGCATATATTTCATCACCCACGAAATAAGCCACCATCGCCTGGTCACATAAGCAACCCTTTTCTTTTTCCTTACGGATACGATGATTTGTCTCGCCACGGTCTCAGCCGATGCAACCCAGAACGTTTCACTGGGATCGTTGTGTTTGTCCGCCATCTCGGTTTGTACGAAACCCGGTCGAATTTCGGTAATGTGCAGGTTCTTTATCCCCTTTTGCCGGCAATGGTAGCGAAGTCCCTCCATATAAACGGACATAAACGCTTTGGTAGAGCTGTAGATAGGGGAATGGCCGGTGGCACGGACGGCTGTCATGGACGTAACACCCAC
>CAZSUQ010000089.1:0-11548 GCA_964609935.1 uncultured Thermodesulfobacteriota bacterium
CGCCACCAACGGCTGGGTGGGCTGGGACGGGGATATCTACGGGGACGATTCCAACAGCGGTAAGATGACCTTCCAGCGGGTTACGATCGAGTGGAACGGCTGCGCCGAAACGTACCCGGGCGGCGAGCCCACAGGGTGCTGGGGACAGACCGCGGGCGGGTACGGGGACGGCCTGGGCACCGGCCCAACCGGGGGGGATTGGTTCTTCCACGACTGCCGCATCGCGCACAATACCTCGGACGGCCTGGACCTGCTCTATCACGAGCTCGGGGGCATGGTGGATATCCAGGACTCGTGGTTCGAGGGCAACGCCGGGAACCAGGTCAAGGTGTCGGGCTCCACATGGATCTGGAACAGCGTCCTGGCGGGAAACTGCGCCTTCTTCGAGAACCAGCCGTTCACCTACCACGTGGACCCCTGCAGGGCCCTGGGCAACACCCTGGAGTGGAACTTCGGCCCCGGGGATTACATTTATCTAATTACCTCGACGTTTTACGGGGAGGGGGACGGCCTGGTCAGCGTGGGCTCGGAACCGGGGGTCTGCAACGGGGACGAGTTTATCTACTCCATGGGCAGCCTGTTTCTGGGAGGAGACGATTTCCACTCCCCCGGCGACATCCCCTTCCTCTTCTACCAGGAGACCTGTGACGATCCTTACTTTTATTTCTATGCGGAATCCAGCCTTGCCCATAACGTGAAGAACCGCCAGTGGCCCTGGGTGTGGCCGGACTTTCCCAGCGATATGAACCTCTGGGCCGATCCCCTGCTGGAGGGCCCGCTTTCCGGGCCGGCCCTGGGCCTTGAGCCTCTGGCCGGCAGCCCGGTTATCGATCCGAATCTCTATCCTCCCTATGACATGACCTGTCCCCCTTTTGATATCCTGGGGAACCACCGGGGCGTGGACGGAGACGGGGACGGTCGCGGGTATTGCGACATCGGGGCTTTCGAGTTCCAGCCTTGAAGAGGGGTCGACAAATGCCCTTTTTTATCATCCCCGCGAAGGCGGGGATCCAGAAATACGCGTAAAGACTGGATTCCCTCTTCGCACCGAACATATCTGCATGACACACCGAAAAGGCCCTGAAGCCATAAGACGACTGTCCAGACCCTTCTCCCCTTTTTCAGAAGGGCATCGGGAGATAGACGGTTTTGCGGACAAAGTTATGTTCTTCTCGTGATACCGCTCCGTCCAAGCATTACAGAGCCGAGCAGAAACCAAATAGCGGGTGGGAGCGGGATAGAGGCAGCAGGGCTGAATTCTGCGATCGCAACCCTGATGCTGTCATTCCTTCCAGCGCTGGGATTGTGTCCTACGTCCCAGGGATCCCATACATTGTCAGAGTAGCCATCGTGGGCTATTACGTACGAGAAATGAGTGGCGTTGGCTGCGTACGGAATGTAGAAACCTTGATAGGCCATGGGCGGTGTCGTGTCCGGTAATGCATTAGGAAGGTACCTGTCCATGACGGCCTGGCGGGCCGCTTCCGCCGTGGCTTGAGTCGTGAACGTGATCAAGGGATCTAACTTGTTGAATGTGTGATCGGCAGAAGGCCCGTCGTCATATGTAAAATTCAGATTGTAATTTTTTCCACCTACTTTAATCACGCCGAAGGGTACGTCAATGAGGGAAGCGGACGCGCTATTGGGTATCGATAACGAAAAAGTGGCGCTGACTGCGATCAGAGGCAATACAAAGAAGAATGGAATACGACCCTTTTTTTTCTCATGATATACCCTCATGACTAGCCGAGAAGAAATCTCTCCTCTTCACCCTGGTTGTCAAATCTACTTCTAAGAAACCGACACTCTTCGTTTTTCTGGTTCCTTGGGTCTTGCTTATCATAAACGATGCCGAGGTTTGAAGGAAACATGAGTTCTCAGGTTTGAGCGTGCCCTTGACTCGATGCCACGAATTTTGTAAAAATAACACGATACGATTTGCATACCCCAGGAGGATTGCTCATGCATATGGCGGACGCTTTGATCTCACCGGGCGTCGGCGGGACCCTGTGGGCGGCAACCGCAGGTCTCATGCTCTACAGCGGCAAAAAGCTCAAGGAAACCATGGATGAGCGGAAGGTGCCGCTCATGGGGGTCATGGGGGCATTCATCTTTGCCGCCCAGATGATCAATTTCACGATTCCGGGCACAGGCTCCAGCGGCCACCTGGGTGGCGGGATGATTCTTGCGATCCTGCTGGGCCCCCATGCCGCTTTCCTCACCATGGCATCCATCCTTACGGTTCAGGCCCTGTTCTTTGCCGACGGCGGTCTTCTGGCTCTCGGGTGCAACATATTCAACCTCGGCTTCCTCACCTGTTTCATCGCTTACCCGATTGCCTACAAGAAGATCGTCGGTCATCGCCCAACACCGAGGCGCATCCTGTTCGGAGCCATGACAGCATCCATCCTGGGCCTGGAGATGGGTGCCCTGGGGGTCGTCCTCCAGACCACCCTTTCAGGCGTTACAGCGTTACCCCTGGCCACGTTCGCGCTTATCCTGCTCCCCATACACCTGCTCATCGGCATCGTGGAGGGGATCGTCACCGCCGGCGTCGTCACCTTTGTGTGGAAGGCAAGGCCTGAGATCCTGGAAATGGAGGCAGACCCTGAAACCATCGGGCGACCTCCCGTGAGAACGATCCTTGCAACATTCCTGGTGGCCGCCGTTGTCACCGGGGGGGTGCTGAGCTGGTTCGCCTCCACACGTCCGGACGGGCTGGAATGGTCCATGTTCCGTGTCTCAGGCAAGGAGGAGCTTGAGTCCCCGGAGAAGGGTCCCCACGCAGTACTCGGTCGCATCCAGGAAAAGACCGCCCTGCTGCCGGACTACGGTTTCAAGGGTTCTGAAACCGAGGCACCCAAAGGAACGGAATCCTCCGGCGGAGATCCGTGGCCCGGGGTCCTTGCAGGCACATCCGCTTCAGGCGTCATCGGAGCACTCATCACAATGGTCTTCGCCTTCCTGATCGGTGTGGGCCTCAGAAGATATCACCGAAGGAACTGATGGCCAGGATCGATTCCTCCTTCTTCAATATCAACCATCTTGAAACCCTCTCCTACCAGGACACCTCCATCCACCGTCTGGACCCCCGTGTGAAGCTTCTGACCACCCTGGTCTTCGTTGTCACCGTGGTGTCCTTCAACAAGTACGAGATCACGGGGCTGATCCCCTTTATGCTCTACCCCGTGATCCTGATCGCAATGGGCAACCTGCCCCTGAGTTATCTCTTCAAGAAGGTGTTGCTCGTGGCGCCCTTTGCGGTCTTTGTGGGCATCTTCAACCCCTTCTTCGACCGTGAGGTCCTCGTACACCTCGGACCCGTGGGTGTCTCCCAGGGCTGGATCTCCTTTGGCTCCATCATGCTCCGCTTCCTCCTGACGGTCAGCGCCGCCCTGATCCTGATCGCCTGCAGCGGGTTTCATGCCGTCTGCATGGCCATGGAAAGGATGGGGGCTCCCAGGAGCTTCACGGTCCAGCTTCTTTTTCTGTACCGGTACATCTTCGTCCTCGTGGATGAGGCCTCGCGCATGATCCGGGCTCGGGCCCTCCGCTCCTTTGGCGGAAGGGGTATGGGGATCAGGGTCGTGGTCAACATGATCGGCCAGCTGCTCCTGCGGACCCTTGATCGTGCGCATCGCATCCACTCGGCCATGCTTTGTCGGGGTTTTGACGGAAAGATCCGGCTTCTCCGTCCGTTGAAATTCGGCAGGCAGGATGGTTGTTTTCTCGTGGGATGGTGCGCGCTTTTCGTGCTGATGCGCCTTGTGGACATCCCTCAATGGCTTGGAGAGGCCGTGACAGGACTGATGAGATGAGCCATCACATCGTGGAGGTCAAGGACCTCAAGTACACCTATCCCGACGGCACCCATGCCCTGCGCGGCGTCTCGTTTCGCATCACGCACGGGGAAACCGTGGCCATCGTGGGGGCGAACGGGGCAGGGAAATCCACGCTCCTCCTTCATCTCAACGGCTGCCTCATCCCCGAAGCGGGGATGGTCCGCATCGGGGACTTCCCCCTTACCCGGAAGACACTGGCACAGGTCCGGCGCACGGTGGGCATGGTCTTTCAGGACCCGGATGACCAGTTGTTCATGCCCCAGGTCCATGATGACGTGGGTTTCGGCCCGCTGAACCTGGGCCTCCCCCTGGAAGAGGTGGAGGAAAGGATCGAGAGTGCCCTGGACACCGTGGGGGCCTCTCACCTGAAAGACCGCCCTCCCTACAGGTTGTCCGCAGGGGAAAAACGGTCCGTTGCCATTGCGTCGGTTCTTTCCATGTCCCCCAGCATCCTCGTTATGGACGAGCCGAGCTCCAACCTCGATCCCAGGGCCCGCCGTCGGCTCATCCGGCTCCTCAAGGGCTTCGAGCACACGAAGATCATCGCCACCCACGACCTGGACATGGTCCTGGACCTGTGTTCACGCACCCTTGTCCTCAAGGACGGCCTCGTGGTGGCGGACGGCCAGACCCTGGATATCCTGCAGAACGAGGAAGTCCTGGGCCCCAGCCACCTGGAAAAGCCCCTGCGCCTGCAGGGCTGCCCTGTCTGCAACGCTTAAGCCGGACATTGCATGAAACTTCGTGCTGATCCAGTGAGTCGCTTTTCTCATTGTTCGGCTTGGTTCATCCTGCCGCTTCATGTGAACAGTCTTCCGTTGATGAACGTTTCCTCTCAAGCGCATCGTTAAAGGTTCTTCACAGTGGATATGTGTAACATGTATCTCGATCCGTCAGGGAGTGGCGAAGGATTCCTGACTGGTCAAGGCCTTGCTGGCTGTGAAGTCGCCCGCCTGACACACACGGTTGTCATGCCTCCAATGCCCTGTACAGGGGAATTCCTCGTCCCTGCATGTGTTCCTGAATCGTTCGGCAGCGAGAAAAAAGCCCACGTCTCGCTCATCCCTTTTTTCATGGTATGTGATTTGCTCCTCCTTTTCTGCAGGACAACCGTCTCCGTGATTTCCTCGGAAAAGAAGCCCAACCAAAGGGAAGGATCCCTTTCGGAAAGGAGTTTCACATGCCGCGTTGCAAGACCGCAGGGTTGCTGTGCATGTTCAGCCTGTTCCTGTTTGCCCAGGACCTGTCCGCAGGCTGGAAGATCTCCAGAGTGGAGAGGACAGACACGCCTTACATCCACTTTGACGGTGACCTGGCTGCCTACAGGATGGATGATGACCTCATTGTTTACATGATGTCGAGCGGACAGAAGGTCAGCGTGACGGACGACCAGGACGCTTCCATGGATACACCGCTCGAGGTGAAGGACGGAGTGGTCTGGTTCTGTTCCTCCATTCCCGGCCCCCCGGACGTAGTTCAGCTACGGCAATACCTCGTGGAACCCTCACAGACGAACCTCCTCTACACCACGGAATCCGGGATTTCTCTTTCCAAGGCCTGTGCGGATGCAGGGCGTCTCGTGGTGGAAGTGGGTCATGACTGGTGGATCTGGCACCACGGGCAGATGGAGCAGATCACCTTCACGGGAGGCGGCTCGGGAAAACAAAACCCCTGCCTGAGCGGGGACCACCTCCTCTGGCGGGAAGGACAAAACCGGGTCTTTCTCACCCACATCCCTTCAGGAGAGTCCACGCTCCTGTTCGATGAAGGGATGGAGAACAGCTCGCTTCAGCTCGTTGACGAGCATGCGGCATGGGTCAGCCAGGAGAGCAGCGACCGGTATCGAATCATCTATCATCAGCTCGGATCGGAAGAGTTCGTCTCCGTGGGCATGTCCGACCAGGGGACCGCGATACAGGTGCACATGGATTCGGAAGGCCTGGTCTACCTGATGCGCTGGGGAGGCACATGGTTCATCATGCGCTTCCGGTTCGAGGGGCCGGCACTGGATGTGCTGCTTCAAACCGGCCTCGCGCTGGAAAACCTGTTCCAGGTTGAAGATCAGGTCTTTTTCCTGGCACAGAGCTGTTCCACAGGAATGTGCCTCGAGCTGTTTTCACTCGACGTGACCACAGGGGCCCTGTCCCAGATAACAACCTATGGGATTTTGAGTTACGTCTGTACGTATGGTGTGGGCCCTCAGGGGGTCCTCTTCTCTCGCTTCATTGCTGCACTTCCAGAAGACTTTGACATCTTTAAAGCAAAGGAGGTGCCCGGCCTGGCCTGCGGCACCCTGCCCGAACCTGCAGGAAAAGGGGGGCCGATGAACCTCTGTTTCCTCTTTTTTCCCGCCCTGTTCGCCTTTGCCTGGCTCTTCCGCATAAAGCGCCTCTCGTAGACAGCCCACAGCCCGTTTCAAAAGTTCTCTCCTCTAAATACCGATGAGTACCAATAAAAGGCTATTTCTGGCAAAATGGTAGGATATGCCTCCCTGGCTACCCGGCTTAGGGAGATGATCTCGTTTTCCAGCGAGTTGCAGCCTGGAACAAACAGATGAAAAAAACGAGCTTGATAATCACGTTCTTTGTGCTTTCTCTGGCCGGACACCCTATGCAAACCCTGGCTTTTCACAGTGGCGGTGTGGCCGAATGCGACGGGTGTCACACCATGCACTCCTTCAAGGACGGCCAGCCCATGGGCGTTGGGGATGCTTTCGGTTGGCTCCTTCTGCAATCAGACCCGAGCTCGGTCTGCCTCAACTGCCATTCAGGATCGGGCTCATCAAATCTTCCTCATGTGACCAGCACGGACGGATCGGCCATGACACCCGGCGGTGATTTTTACTGGCTGAACAAGACCTTTTCCTGGGTAGGCGGATCGAGCCCGGGAGAACGCCACGGACATAATATTACAGCTCAAGATTTCGGCTTTGTGCAGGATTCCACCAACTCGGTCGCGCCCGGCGGCACCTATCCGGCAAGCAACCTCGGGTGCACCAGCTGTCACGATTCCCATGGCGGCAGAACCTCGAATGGCGGTCCCCTCATCTCAGGCTCGGGCTCCTATGGAGGGGCGGCAGCCTCGGGAACGGTTCTGGGCAATTACAGGCTGCTGGGCGGGCAAGGATACAGTGGCGGAAACCAGGGCGGCGGGAACAGCTTCAACAATGAGTCCCCTGTTGCCATGCAGAACCCGCTCATTCCTTACGGCGAGACCGATTCGTCTCATGTGGACTACGGTTCCAGCATGTCGGAATGGTGTGCAAACTGTCACGCAGGCATCTTGAACAACGAGCACCAGAACAACTTCAACAATTTCGAGCATCCTTCCGGGAACGGAGAAGGGCTGGATGAATACCTAAATAACTATAACCAGTATGTTAGAACCGGTGATCTCACCGGCAACATAGCAACTGCGTATCTTGCACTGGTTCCCTTCGAAAGGGGCGTAGCGGACACTTCACTGCTTGCCCCCACCGGAACCGAGGGGCCGGATCAGGGTTCGAATATCATGTGTTTGACATGCCACAGGGCCCATGGGTCCGCGTTCCCTTACGCCGGCAGATGGTATTTTTTTGCTGAGCTGGTTGCCGACTCACACCCCAAAATAGGGGACGCGGGCGTAACCGGCAATGACGTGCTCTATAGTTACTACGGTCGCAACATGGCATCCGAGTTCGGTCCGGATCAAAGGATTCTGTGCGAAAAATGTCACGAAGTGCCCAAGGACGGGTACCCTCCCTTTTAATCATCTCCCCTTCAAACCTGGCTGCCTCCATCAAATCCCGAATCTCTTCCTTCAAGAAGAAGTGACAAGTCAAGTGATTTGTCTCTTCGATTGTGTTATAATTGCATTCTATTAGACGAATGCCATTCCTGCAGCAACAGGGATTCGAACAAGATCACCCCCCTGAAAGTGGTTCCGGTTTTTGGAACCGGAAAAAAATAGACAGGAGACCCCGGGATGACATTTTCAAGATTCTGTATTTTCTGTGCCCTTGTTCCCGCTCTTCTTCTCACGCCTGCCTCCACGTCTCACGCTTCCCTGGACCTCTGGACCGAAGACCCGAACATCAAGGTCCGCCCCGGCGCGGTCCCCGGGGCAAATCGTTTCATCACGCTCAAGGCCGCGAAGAACGAATACGAGCCGTTTCAAATCGTGGTTTACGACGACGAGGGCGGCTCCCTTCAACAGGTAACCGCTTCTGCCACGGACCTGGAAGGGCCGGACGGCGGAGCCATAGAGGCAGGGAACATATCCCTTTATCGCGTGCACCTCATCGAGATCAAAAGGGGCTCTCACAAACCGGAACGGGAAAGTGATCTCGGTTTCTGGCCGGACGCGCTCATCCCCTTCACGGATGTTTATTACGGTGAGCAGCGGAACGGGGCCCCCTTCGACGTGCCCGCAGGGGAGATCCGGTCCATCTGGGTGGATGTCTATGTGCCGGCCGATGCAGCCGCCGGTGATTACAACGGGACCGTGACCGTGAGCGCCGAGGGCTCGCCTGCGATTGAGGTGCCTGTCACCCTGACCGTGTGGGACTTCAATCTTCCGGGGAAGATCACGGTGGAGAGCTCCTTTGGGTGGAGCTGCAGCGGGTGCGCGTCCGGGCACGAAAGGCTCGGGAGCACGATCCCGGACCGAAAGGCCCTGGGCACCCTCTATTTAAAGGAAGCCCTCAAACATCGAATGACCCTGAGGGGTTTCGACTCCTGTGCAAGCCTTCCCTATACCTACGACGCCGAACTTGACAGGATCGTCTTTGACTGGAGCGAACACGATGCGTTTGTCACGCCCGCTCTGGATGGAGCCCTCATGGATACCGGCGCTGAATTCACATCCGCCTCCCTCCCGAGGCCCAACCTGAGCGACCATCAGAAGGTCCTCTACTGGCGTGCCTATGCCGAGCATTACAGGGAAAAGGGATGGCTCGAAAAGCTTTACCTCTACCTGCCGGACGAACCCACACCGGACCAGTACCCGGACGTGGCCCATCTTGCGGACCTTCTTCATGAAGCGGACCCGGATCTCAGGGCCATGGTCACGGAGCAGCTGGCCGAACCCCTGTTCGGCCACATCGACATCTGGTGCCCGGATGTGCCCTATTTCAGTGACACCTTTCCCACATGGCCGAACCCGGAAGATTACCCGCTCCGCCAGGCCCTGGGGGAGGAGGTCTGGTGGTACAACTGCATGTCCGTCCAGTTCGTCATGGACTGGCCGAACTATTTCATCGATTCTCAGGGGCTCTATGCGCGGGTCTTCGCGTGGATGACAAGGAAATTCGGGTTCACGGGAATCCTCTACTGGCACACGCTCTATGCATGGAACCAGTCCGGAAAGGACCCCTGGGAAAACCAGTACGAGGCCCGGTTCTGGTGCAACGGGGACGGGACCCTGTTCTATCCGGGCACACCCGGCAAGATAGGAGGGACAACGGACATCCCGGTCTCCTCGATCCGGATGAAGATGATCCGGGAGGGGATGGAGGACTACGAATACTTTCACATCCTGGACGAGATGGGAGAAGAGGCGTTCGTGAACGCGGAGGTGGGCGCTTTCGCTACCAAGTCATGGATCTGGAGCCATGACAGCACCCGTCTGTTCAACATCCGGGAACGTATGGCCCAGAGGATCGTCGGCGCCCCCACGGTCTGGAGCGCCGCAAGCGGTCAGGCCTCATCCCTTGGAAGGAGGTCCTCCGGGCATGAGGAGAAAACGTTGAACGCTGCCCTGTCGGTTCTGCTTGTGGGACTTGCATGGATCGCACTGAAACTGCGTAAAAGAGGCATCCGTTCCATCACGCTTCAGGGAACAGGGAACCCCGGAAGGAGAGGCAGATGAAAAGGAACCGGTATGTTCGCCTGGGGATCGTCATGGGGACCCTGTGCCTGCTCTCCATGCATTGTTCCGATCCGAACCTCCCCCTCATCAGCATTGTCCAGCCGGACCAGGACGCTGTGATCGTGGAGCCTGACGTCCCCTCTCTCCAGTACGTGGAGGTGAACGTCCCGGTACCGGGATGCGGGGCAACGACATACCCGGTGTACCCGGAAACCTTTACGGCAACCCGCAGTACGCTGGATGACGGGAAGGTGGTTCTCGAGGAGGACATCACAGCCGACCTCTGCGACGGTGTCCCGGATCCCGACACAGGCGCCTACACCTGGAGCGGGGATGCGGAATTCCCGGATTTCGGCGAATACCAGGTTCTGTTCTCCATTGAAAACGAGCGGGGACAGGGAGAGGAGACCCTGACTCTCCGCATCGAACAGCCTGTGGGCGTTTTTCAGGGGGGCACGTTTTACCTGAGCTTTTCAAGCCTCGGCCAGGACCCTTCCGACTGCCTGGCTTCCCAGGCGCTGCTGGACCTGATCCATCCGGTCTTCCAGGATCTCATCTTTCCCGTGGACCTGCCCTCGGGAGCCGAGATCCTGGCCAGCGGTAATGCCTATCCATGGACCCTTGACCTGCCGCGACCGATCCCTTCGGTTCACGCCCTTCTCGGTCTCGATGAGGAAAACAATGACATACGGATCGACGGGCCCGACGATTACACCGTGGACATCAGCGGGCTGCTGCCCATACCGGGCCTGGAGTGCATCCTGACGATTGCCCTGGAAGGGCTCTTTGACGACGTGGAACCGTACGACCCGGACGGCGTCCTTTCAGGGGCCTTGACCGTGGAGGCCTCGCCCGGCGGGGAGTGCGTGCTGATCCCTTCCAGTGAGAACTGCAGCCTGATCCTCGGCCTGGACCTGGATTCCGAGCTGAAAACCCGTCCTGCAGGCCTCAAGGTGTTTTCGGCAGGGTAAAGTAGAAGGTGGCTCCCTTTCCCGTCTTCGAGTCCACCCAGATGTCTCCACCGTGGTTCTTTACGATCCTTTCAACGATCGCCAGGCCCAGCCCCGTGCCTGTCTGCCCCTTTTCCTTGCCTACCTGATGAAACATCTCAAAGATCGTGCGGTGGTCCTTTGGGTGGATCCCGATCCCATTGTCCTTGACATGAAATTCGTGGAGTGTTCCCTGATCCGTGTAGCCGATCCGGATCTTCGGGTTCCGGGTGCTCCCCACGAACCTCACGGCATTCACGATCAGGTTCTCGAAAACCTGCTGGATCCTCCCCCGGTCACAGCGGATGGTTGGAAGGTCGTCCGACACGATGAGTTGTATCCGGTTCTCGTTCAATCGGTCCTGCAGGGCCGAGGCCACGTCCCTCACGATCTGACCGGAGGGGACATCCTCAAAGGTGGAGACCACCCGGCCGACCTTTGACAGTTCCAGGAGATCCGAAACCAGCTCCTCCATCCTCTTGGCACTTGTCTTGATCTGCCCGAGGTATCCCGCCCCCCTCGGCCCCAGCTTCTCCTGGTAGTTCTTGAAGAGCCTCGAGGTGAATCCCTGGATGGAAAAGATGGGGTTCTTCAGGTCATGGGAAACCACGTGGACAAAGTTCTCCAGTTCCTTGTTCGTCCTGCGCAGCTGCTCTTCAGCCCGTTTCCGTTCCGTGATGTCAACCACATTCCCCAGAACGGCCGGCTCGCCGTTGTAGTCGATCCGGGTATTCCTCCGTTTGACCCAGATCGTTTCCCCGTCCCTGGTCAGGCCTCTGATTTCATATTCCGACGGCGCCTTCTCCCCCTTGATCCTCTTCTTCCGGAACCGCTCCACAGCGGCCCTGTCCTTGGGGTGAACCAGCTTCC
>CAZSUQ010000090.1:0-11524 GCA_964609935.1 uncultured Thermodesulfobacteriota bacterium
CGAGCTTTCTTGCGGTACCTGTCGCACTCGTGACAGGCGGGGCAAGAAAGCTCGGTGCCTCCATGGCGAGGCATCTCGCATCCCAGGGATACCGTGTCGTGGTGAATTACCGATCGAGCCATGAACAGGCAAAGAGCCTGATCGCCAAGATCCGCGAGCAGAAAGGGGAGGGGGTCTCCATACGCGCCGATGTGACCCGACCGTCGGACGTGACGCGAATGATGCGGAAGGTGGAAGGCCTCTACGGGGGCCTGGATGTCCTGATCAACAACGTGGGCGATTATATGGAGAAACCCTTGTGTTCTGTTTCCTACGAGGAGTGGGACGCGATCATCAGGAGCAACCTTTATTCGGCTTTTCTGTGCACAAAAGAGGCCCTTCCCCTGCTGCGGGCAGGGGGACACGGACGGATCCTGATGATCGGGTATGCACCTGCAGGAAAGATTGCCGCCAACCCGCGCTGTGCGGTGTATCACCTGGCAAAGACAGGGGTCCTCTCTTATACCAAGGCGTTGGCTGTGGAGGAGGCCGGTCATGGGATCACGGTGAATATGGTTTCACCGGGAACCATCTTCAACTCCGTGAAAAAGCCCTCAAAGAATCCGGGCGATTATATCCCTGCAGGGAGGTTCTGTCGTTACGGGGATATCCTGGGCGTGCTGGACTACCTGCTCAGCCCGAAGGCATCCTACGTTACAGGAGGGCACTTTGTTGTCAGCGGCGGGTATGCTGTCTAGCGGTGCATGAAAAGATTCTCGATCCGCAAAGAGGAGAAACAAGATGAAACGGATCCTCTTGGGTGTGCTTTTGGGGGTGATCTTGACCCTGATCTTTCAGGCCAAGGGGCAGGAAATCATGCGTGCCGTCGGTCTTGGCCCGGATCCTCTGAAGAAGGCTGAAAAGAGTGTCAAGGCGTTTTTCGAGGATTCAGGGGATGCCATCGAGGAGGTCAAAGAAGGGGTGGGGGAAAAGGTGAAGGAAACCGGGGAAAAGGCAAGAAAGATGCTGGATCCCTGAGCACGCGGCTTTGAAAACCCCGGAGGTGAATGGTAGGTTACGATCATGAGTCCCCAGGTGTTTGACCTTAGAGCGGTTGCGAAAAGGCGCAAACCATCAGAAGGGGCTGTTTCGCTATCAAAGAGGTGAGAACCCTTTGCAAGGGGAGATGGGGATGAAAAAGGGCTTGCTGATTTTTACTGGTATCCTGGTTTTGTTCATCTTGGTTGTGTTGCTGGCTCCGTTCTTTGTGGACTTGAACAAGTACAAAGATACGATTCTGTCCCAGATTGAACCCTATGTTCCCAGGAAGGTGGACTTTCAGAACATCGAGCTCACGGTTTTTCCAGGGCTCGGCGCTGAACTTCAAGGGCTTACGGTTTCTGAGAACCCTGCCTTTCCAGACAGAGATTTTATCACGCTGGAGCGCCTCCAGATCCGGTTGCAGGTTTTGCCTCTCCTGAAGAAGCAGATAAAGGTGAAAAAGGCCGTTCTTGAGAAACCCGTAGTTTATATTGAAAAGAACAAGGAGGGCGTCTTCAACTTTTCCGACCTGGCCGGAGGAGAGGGGCCGGCAACCGGTGAGGCCATGGATCCCGCTTCCGAAGTGGAAGCGCCGCCCAGGGAAGCGGAAGGTTCCCAGGGGACATCCTCAGGACCTGAAGAAGAAAAAGGGCCCGGAATCCTTGCCTGGTTCCTTGTCAACGAAATGAGGATCAAACAGGGCACGGTTAGCTACCAGGATGCGGTTCTCTTTCCCAATGCCGAGCCCCATGTGATCCGGAACCTCGATCTTGTCGTCAACGACCTTTCCCTGCAGCGACCCGTATCCGTTGAGCTTGCAGCCAGCCTGCTGGAGGCATCGGATCAGAACCTCCGGCTCACAGGAACGGTTGGACCTGTGGGAGAGGCACTCCAGGTAGAGAGGACCCCCTTTGAACTCCGTCTCTCCCTGCAATCTCTGCCGATGGAAACGATCGGTAAGGCTTTTCTCCCTGCTTCCCCCCTTCAGATTCGAGCCGGGGAAGGGTCTCTTGAAATGGATGCGAAAGGGTCTTTGGACGACCGGATCGAGGTGCAATCCGAGTTGGAAATGAAAGCGCTTGTTCTGCAGGAAACCGTGGAGGAGGGGGAGGGGAAGAAGACGGAAGCCCTGCAAGGGGTCCTTTCCGAGAAAGCGGTCCTTACCTATGCCGAGCAAAAGGTGGACCTCCAGTCCGTAGCCGTCTCTCTGAACGGAAACAGGCTTGTACTGAAAGGGAAGGTCAGGGGATTTCTGGAAACACCGCACTGGGACCTGGACCTGAAGTCAGAGGGCTTGAATCCGGATTCCCTTCTGCGGCTTTTCCCCATGTTTGTCCAGAGCGTTCCCCCCGACCTCCGGCTGGAAGGCCCTGCGGAAGTGACCATGCAATCCTCGGGCAGCACGGAAAAGATGCGGTTCGCAGCCCGAGTGGACATGAACAACATGGGCATTCTTTACCAGGATGTTTTCCGTAAATCAGCGGGGATACCGTTGTCCCTTGAATGCAAAGGCGAGAAGGAGGGCTCTCGTTACAAGCTGGAGGACTTGAGCCTGGTCCTCCACCAGCTTGCCTTGAACGTTTCAGGGGAGGTGGTAACGGAAAAGACGACACGGTTTGGTCTGCTGGCCCAGACCCGACCCGTTTCCCTCAAGGGGTGGGGCGGTCTTGTCCCCATGCTTGAGCCCTATCATCTGGACGGAAGCTTCTTTTTGAGAAGCTCGCTCAGGGGAAATCTGGAGGATGCCTCCATCAACACACAGATCTCATCGGATCGAATCGGATTTCGCCTCCCTCCTTCTGAAGCACAGAAGAAGGCCGGAACACCAGGGGATCCTGGGGTTTTGGAGGCCGTTGCCCTGGAGGTTCAGACAAAAAAGAAGAAGGAGAAGGTTCAGGCCTCGGGCAAGGTCAAGGTGAAGAAAGGGGAAGTCAAGGCCGTCGCCTTTCAAGGCCTCTTGTCCAGCCTGAGGGTTGCCCAGGATCGGTTGACCGTCGCCGGCCTGGACATCCAGGTCTTCAAGGGGGCCGTGCATGGATCGGGTTACTACCATATGAAAAACGGACAATGGTCCTTCAAACCGGTCGTCAAGGGGATCGATGCAGGGGCTGCACTGGACACATTGACCGAATACAAGGATATGTTCTCCGGCACCTTTTCAGGGAAGGTGCACGCTCAGGGGGATACCCGGAAAAAGGGACCGGGAGCGCTTCGGGCAAACGGAAAATTTCGTCTGTCACAGGGGGAGTTGAAGAATTTCGATCTCGTTGGCGAGGTGTTGAATGCCCTTTTCCAGGTGAAAGGCGTGACACAATTCCTGGGAGGGATGAAGGGGGATGTGGGGAGACATGTGTCCACGAGATTCGAGTGGCTTGAAGGTACGTTTGACATGAAGGGAAAGACCCTTCTGTTCGATCCCCTGCAGCTTCATAATGTCCATACGAGCCATGTCACCGATTCAGACGCTCTCGTAGACGGGAAGGTGGCGCTTGACGCCGACCTGCTGGACCTCAAGGGAAAGGTGATTCTGTCGAAACGGCATTCCCGTGAGTTGGCCGGCCAAGCGGAGGTCTTGAACGCGCTGCTGAATGCCGATAAGAGGATGGTCCTTCCTGTCACCTTGAAAGGTAACCTGCAGAAGCCCGTTCCCTCTCTGGATACCGAGTACGTGGTGGGCGCCATCTCAAGGCATTATATGAAAAAGGGCGAGGATAAATTACGGAAAGAGTTGGGATTACCCGCAGGCAAGGGGGGAGGAGAGCCTGTGGAGGATCTGCTCAAGGGCCTGTTTCGCTGAAAGACGACCGGCCTTTTCCATGCGTTGTCCCGGGACACGGACCTCTTCAAAGAGGAGAAACCTGCCGTGGTGAAAACCGAATCGTTTACGATCTCCACAAGAGGCTATTGCGACCTCAAGGACATTACGCCCAAGATCGAGGATGCGGTGATGAGGTCGGACCTCCGTGACGGCATCGTGACCGTGTTCATCCCCGGATCAACCGCAGGGATCACCACCCTTGAATACGAGTCCGGTGCTGTGGCGGACCTCAGGGAAGCCGTTGAGAAGTGGATTCCATCCGACATCCCCTACCAGCACAACGAGAGGTGGGGTGACGGCAACGGCTTTTCCCATGTGCGTTCGGCCATGATCGGGCCATCTCTTACCGTGCCCTTTCAGGGGGGGAGACTTCTGCTGGGGACGTGGCAGCAGGTCGTTTTGGCAGACTTCGACAATCGGTCGCGGAAGCGGACCGTCATCCTGCAAATTCTTGGGGAATGACGAGAGGATTCACGGGGCGAAAGGCCCTGAGTGCTTCAAGATCCCTGAAAGAGAACGGCACGGACGCCAGAGCAGTCCATAAGCCGAGTTTTGTTCCCCGCAACGATTTCTCCCTGCAGGGCGGCAACCATTCCTCTAGGACATGGGTTGCCCCATGTCTCAAGCGACCAACCCGAGGGCATCGGACGGGCCATCCTTTTCCCCTGAAAGGGGACGCCCTCCTATTCGGTCTTGCTCCAGGTGGGGTTTGCCGAGCCGGTCCGGTCACCCGGATCGCTGGTGAGCTCTTACCTCACCGTTTCACCCTTACCCGCTCAAAAGCAGGCGGTTTGTTTTCTGTGGCACTTTCCTTGAGGTTGCCCCCACTGGGTGTTACCCAGCACCCTGCCCTGAGGAGCTCGGACTTTCCTCCCGTTCCCATGGGAAACCGGCGGTTGCCTGTCCTGCTCTGGCGTCGTACCGAAGCGATTTAGATCAGTATAACATCTCTTTCCATCTGACGAAAACGGATTTCCTTTCCGTGCAGGTTTCAAGCAGAGAACATCGGTCCGTGTGATGCAAAAGGGGTGAAAGGCTTTCAACTGGGCGTGTCCGGCAAATCGCAAAACAGGATCCTCCTGCAATGCGGGCAGTGTCGAATCTCACCGGTTTGCAGGACTTCGTTGACGGTTTGTGGCGGGATGTGCATATGACAACCGGGACAGACCTCTCCCTGGACTATCACGACGGCCTGTCCTGCCCGTTGCATGCGTATCTTTTCGTAGACGGAAAGGACATCCTTGTTCAGATCGCCACATAACCGAACGCGATCATGCTCTGTCTCTTTGATCACCTTCCCAATGGAAACCTCTTCCTGTTCCATTCTTTCCTTGTCCGATTTCAGCTTCGCTCTATTTCCCTGAACCTCTTTTCCCAGTTCCCTGATGGATTGATCGAGGGTATCGATTTCATCGAGCAGCATGAGAATTTCGTCTTCCATTTTGGAATGCTGTTCCTTGCCGTACTCCACTTCCTTGAGCAGTGCCCTGTACTCCTCATTCGTTTTGACTTCGAATTTTCTGGCCTCTTTTTTCTGAAGCTGCTGGTTGCTCTCTTCGAGTTCTTTTTCCAGGTTCCGCTGTCTCAATATAGCTTCTTTATGACGTTTCTTCTGGTCTTCCAGTCGTTCCGTTTCCTCCTGGAAGGCCTTTTCCCACGCCTGAACCTGTTCGGGGATCTCTTGCTGCTTCCTCCCCATGTTCAGGAGTTTGTCATCCAGTTGCTGCAGGCAGAGCAGGGCGTCAAGTAGGTTGCTCAATGGGGCCTCCTTTCAGGGCAAAAAAAAAGTGCATCCGGAAGGATGCACTTTTGACTGGAAAACGAATCCGTCGTTGGGATCCACCTGGTCCTTTTCCGGAAAAGGGATCCCTGTTCCGTGAATCGGCGTTCGTGCATATACGGGAATCGTTCTTTCATGTTCGAATGTGAAGACCTGCGTGGTGGGCCCACCAGGGATCGAACCTGGGACCTTCCGGTTATGAGCCGGTGGCTCTACCAACTGAGCTATGGGCCCAATCGTTTTTCATGGACACGGTCTGTCAATTTTCAACAAAGTTTTTCAACTGCTTGCTTCGGCTTGGGTGACGAAGCCTTCGGAGAGCCTTGGCCTCGATTTGCCGTATTCGTTCGCGTGTGACATCAAAGTTCTGTCCCACTTCTTCCAGTGTATGGTCGCTCTTCTCGCCGATCCCAAAACGCATGCGCAGCACCTTTTCCTCTCGCGGTGTCAACGAGGCAAGGATCTTTCGGGTTTGCTCGGCCAGGTTGACGTTGATGACCATGTCGGACGGGGAAACAACCCCCTTGTCCTCGATGAAGTCCCCCAGGTGGCTGTCTTCCTCCTCCCCGATGGGCGTTTCCAGGGAAATGGGCTCCTTGGCGATCTTCAGAACCTTCCTGACCTTCTCCAACGGGATTTCCATCTTCTCCGCGATTTCCTCCGGCGTGGGTTCCCGACCGTATTCCTGCACAAGGTAACGGGAGGTTCGGATCAGCTTGTTGATGGTCTCGATCATGTGAACCGGGATGCGGATGGTCCGGGCCTGATCCGCAATCGCCCGTGTGATGGCCTGCCGGATCCACCAGGTCGCATAGGTGCTGAACTTGTACCCTCGCTGATACTCGAATTTGTCCACCGCCTTCATCAGACCGATGTTGCCTTCCTGGATGAGATCGAGAAACTGGAGTCCGCGGTTGGTGTACTTCTTGGCAATGCTCACCACCAGGCGAAGGTTCGCTTCGATGAGTTCACTCTTGGCAAACTTGGCCTGGATTTCCCCGATCTTGATGGTTTTCACCGACCGTTTCAGGTCCGCGGAACTCATTTGCACCTCTGTTTCCACGCGCTTGATATTCCTCTGGATCGCATGGATACGCTGAACGAATTCATCCAGGTCCTGGAATTTCATCTTCAGGCGTTTCACGACACGAATCTTTTCCTTTGGATCGGCCAAGACAAGGAGGTAATCCCTTTTGAGCCGTTCCGCCGGAAACCCGGCTTCGTTCTCGATCTTCTCCAGTGTTCTCTCGTACTGTTCGATCTTCAGCAGATGGGATTTCAACCGCTGAACGATACGGTCGAGTTGCCTTGTGTGAAACGGTGTGGCCATCAACCGTTCTCCGATACGGGAGCGGTTTTTCACCATCTTGGTCTGCTTCACCTTGTATTGAACTTCAGACACTTTTCGTTTCTTCATGGAGGCATTGAGTTTCAAGCAATCCGTGTGGTACCTGGCGATACTCGAAAGGGAACTCAGGATGCTTGTCTGGTGGGCCGCTTCCTCCTCTTCATTGTCAATGTCTTCATCGAGATTTTTCAAAATATCCTTCACATTGACCTGATCGTTCCGAAGCCGTTCGGAAAGGGTGAGGGATTCATGTATCGCAGAGGGGGTGTGCAGCGCCTCTTTTCGAACCTGCAGTTCCCCTGCCTCGATCCGCTTGGCGATTTCCACTTCTCCTTCCCGGGTCAGAAGGTTCACCATCCCCATTTCCCGAAGATAGAGCCTGACCAGGTCGTTGGTCTTCCCTACGGCGGGTGTTTCGATTTCTTTTTCTTCCTCTTCTTCCTTTGTTTCCTCCTCGGGTGCGTCGGTTGCACCCTTTTTCTTCTTGTTTTGCATCCTTTTGGCCGAGTCGATGATCTCGATGTCCATGTCGCCGAACATGGCCATGACATCATCCATCTGATCCCGGGAAAGGAGGTCGGAAGAAAGGTGTTCGTTGACCTCGTCATGGGTCAGATAACCCTTTTCCTTTCCAATGTGGATCAGCTTCTCCACCTCTGCGATCTTTTTCTTTGACCGTTTCATGGATTGGGGTCCCCGTCGAATGCGAGAAAAACCTGGGAAAATCACTTATGAAAAAAGGGCCTTTTCCTGTTTTAAGAGCCGTTGCTTCTCCTGGAAAAGACGACTCTGCAAATCGGATTGCTGCAAACGTTCAGCCTCCTGAATCCTTCTGTTCAGGACCTTGAGTTTTCCCTGTAAACTCTTCCTTTTGATACGGTGGATACTGTCCTCGAGCGCAATCGCCGCCTCCTGCTCGGTAAACTCCTCTTTGCAGGAGAGCGCTGTCAGGAGCGGGTAGATGTCCGGATGTTCCTCCGGAGTGATGACCTCTTCCAGGCGGAGCGTTCCTCTCTCCTGAAAGTGATCGGTAAAAGCCTGGACAACGTTTTTCAGGGCTTGATTTGAAAAGGATGGAAGAACCTCTGCTTCCAGGAATCTCGGGATCATCGTTGGAAACTGTACCAGGACCTGACACACCAGCCGTTCCTCGGCTGGCCACTCACCGGTCTCTTTCTGACCCGTTTTCCCTGAAACCTTTGCTTCCCCCTGCTTCCCTCCTTTGTATTTAGATAATTCACCCCTAAGAAAAAGTTCCTCGATCCCCACCGTTTCCGCCAGTGTTTTTATGCGAAGGTTCTGTTCCAGCCTGTCGGGAATCTTTTGAATGACAGGAATCAGTTCCCGGAGCACGCTGACTTTTTTTTCTACGGAGTCTCCAGGAGAAAGAGGCGCCATTTTGTCCTTCCCAAAAATGTCCAAAAGAGGTGGAGCCTGTTCCAGGAGTTTTTCAAGCGCCTCCGGCCCCTCCTTACGCAGAAAGCTGTCTGGATCTTCTCCCTCAGGAAGGTAAACGGCACGGGCCAGGATAGCCTTCTCGAGGAATTCCGGCAGATTCCGGAAACTTGCCCTCTTGCCTGCAGCATCTCCATCGAAGATCAGAATGAAGTTTCGCGTGTACCGCTTCAGGACCTGGATCTGTTGTGCCGTCAGAGCGGTTCCGAGGACCGCAACCGAGTGGGAAAAACCGAACTCATGAAGAGCGATCAGGTCCAGATATCCCTCCACGAGGATGACCGTCTTCCTTTCCCGTACCGACGATTGTGTCAGATGGAGCCCGTACAGAACGGAACCCTTGTGATAAACAATGGATTCCGGAGAATTGATGTATTTGGGCCCTTCTTCATCCAGGCATCGCCCGCCGAAGGCCAGTACATGGCCTGTTGTGCCAAGGATGGGGAACATGAGTCGGTTGCGGAATCGATCGTAATAGCCGCGTCCGCTCTTTTTGGGAAGAATGAGGCCCAGGGCTTCAGCCAGGGGAAGCGACTCCTTCCTTTGAGTGAGAAACTGAAGAAGACCGTCCCACGCATTGGGCGCATATCCCAGCAGAAATTTCGGGACCGTGTCCCGGGTGACACCACGTTTCTTGAGATACGTCCGGGCGATTTCCCCCTCAGGACGCTCCAACAGCGTATGTTGATAAAAGCGGCACGCAAGGCGATTCAGGGAAACAGCCTTTTGGAAAGCCTCCTCTTTTTTGGCGTCTTTTCGGACGTCCCGCTTCTCAAGGGGGACACCTGCCTGACGTGCCAGTTCCTGTACGGCTTCCATGAAGGGAACATTGTGAAATTTCATGAAAAAGCTGTAGGCATCACCTCCGGTGCCGCAACCGAAGCAATGAAACGTGTTCCGTTCCGGATTCACCACGAACGAAGGATTCTTGTCCGGATGGAAAGGGCAGAGGCCCTTGAATGTCTTCCCTGCCTGCTTCAAGGAGACACAGGGTGAGATTACGTCCAGGATCGAGATTCGCTCGGCAATCTCCCTGATCGTACCCTCAGAGACTCTCCTCGACATTTTTTCTTTCTTCTCGTGTGGGATGCAGGCGGCATCCCTGTCGCATCCTTCCCGGAAAACCCTAGGGGCCCATTTTCAGGAAATCCATTTCCGTCAAGCAGGACGCAGGCAAACCCATTTCCTTGTTCGTTCGGCAGAAGAGGCATGGAAGGGTTTCTCCATGCACTGAGCATTCCAACAAGAACTTGTGGTTCGCGGGAGACTGGATTGCGGATTCAGAATAGACTTGTTCGGCGCAGGCAGCAGGGGAATCGAATCATTCGTTGTCCGTAGACTTGTCTGAATAACGTGTTCCCCCTCCCTTGGTTCGACAGGTTCGCCCGTATTCCAGTGTTTCGACCGGCCGTCGTGTACCGTCTTTCCTGCTCCTTTGATGGGAACGGATCACAAGAGGTTGCCGTTGCAGCCGAAATATTTATGCGACCCCTTGTTTTCGCAGGCGTTTGAGGGTTCGTTTCTTTGCGGCGAGGGCCTTCTTTTTCCTTTTTACACTGGGCTTCTCATAACGCTCCCGCCGCCTGAGCTCTGTCAGGATACCTGCTTTTTCGCATTTCTTTCGGAAGCGTTTCACTGCCATCTCAAAGGGTTCATTTTCCCTCACCCGGATACCAGCCATTTGCTGTTGAGCCCTCCCTCCTTTGGATATGTTCTTGCGATTGTGCCTGGATCGCCAAAAAACCCCTCATCTTCTTGCAGGATCGAATCAGGCCGGGATGAGGGTTTCCTTAAGGATATGTATATTTCCCCCTGGATCTTTTCAGGGACAAATTTTGATAATCTTTTATGTTATCAAATTTGAAAGAAAGGTCAAGTAATATCTTAAAACATTATCCGTTGTGTTTGGAATTTATTTCATTATGGTAATCGGGTCGTTTTGAATGATTTCCATACCGATAAACATATTCAAACAGTTCTCTCCTTTTTTAAAACAGAAAAAATGTTCCCGGAAGACCGCGCGCCTGCCCGCAAGACATGTTATAACGACGTTCCGGTTTGATCTTTCACCTTGCGGATATGAAAAAGGGGTTCGTCTCGAGCCACCGGGGCTCAACCTGTTTCAGCTGCCTTGCAGGCATCCCTGTAGCCCAACGTGCCTGAATACAGGGCTTTTCCTACGATCGCCCCTGAAAGCCCTGAGGGTTCCAGTTTGGATAAGGCTGTCACGTCTTGGGCCGTGGTGACACCCCCTGAAGCGATCACCGGGATGGAAGTTGCTTGAAGGAGGCTCTCGATGGCCTGGATATTCGGACCAATGAGCATTCCATCACGCTTGATGTCCGTATAGATGATTCCGGCTGCAGGAAGACCCGAATAGGACTCCAGAAGATCCGTCACCCGGGTCCCCGTGGGTTCTTTCCAACCCTTGATGGCCAAAAAACCGTCCCGTGCATCCAGACCCAGCAGGATCTTTTGCGGGTAACGCTCGAGCAGATGGGTTACGCGTTTCGGTTCCTGGCAGGCCATGGTGCCGAGAATGACCCGTTCGACCCCGATCCCCAAACAGTGCTGGATATGCTCTTCGCTTCGAATGCCGCCCCCCAACTGAATGGGAACGGGGATGGTTTCTGCGATTCGTTTCACCACGGGAAGGTTCTTTGATTCCCCCTCAACGGCCCCGTCGAGATCCACCACATGAATACGGCCGGCCCCTTGGTCCACCCAGTGGAAAGCTGCTTCCAGCGGATCGTTGTAATAAACCGTCTCCTGATCCATCTCGCCCTGTACCAGTCGGACGCATCGACCGCCTTTGAGATCGATGGCGGGAATGATCTCCATCATGATTCCTTTCCTTGTCCAGGCCCGTGAAGCTTTATTGGGCGGATCGTCGTTGCCCGCCCATGTCGTGGGAAGTTATCAGGGGTCCAGGCTTCCTTTTGTGCTCTGGATGCCCGTTTGCCTGGGATCGACCTGGGTCGCCGTATCGAGTGCACGACCCGATGCCTTGAATATGGCCTCTATCGAGTGGTGCACGTTGGACCCGTAACGCAGTTCGATGTGGAGGTCGATGCCGGCGCTACTCGACAGGGCTCGAAAGAAT
>CAZSUQ010000091.1:0-3178 GCA_964609935.1 uncultured Thermodesulfobacteriota bacterium
CCCGATTCATGTCCTCGATCCGAACGATCCGGGTTGCCAGCTGTTCTTCGTATGCAACGTGAAGCTCGTGCACTCCCTTTGGCAGGCGGATGAGAACGCCTTCCGTTCCGCTGTTGGTTCCGTCTTTGGTGTACATGGAATCGTATCGATTACCGTTCACCCACACCTCGGCGCCATAGCAGGGCTCTCCCTCCAAAAAGGCTTGAACCTGAACCATTGCTTCCTTTGGGATGAGCTCGAACCGGACCCGCTCGCGCCCGCTCCGGCGGATTCTCACCTGCTTCTCCATGGAGTAGGAACCGATGGGCATACCACTGTCCACGAGCACACCGTAGAAATAGACGAAGTAGGACCTGGGCGGGAGTTTCCCGAACACGGTGTGCCGACCCACCATGCTGGCCTGAAACCGGGACTGCTTTCTTCCCTGTGCCACAACGGTTTCCAGGTAGCTGAGCTCGTCCCCCTTCTTGAGGGGGGGAGGTTGCTTCTTTCGGGATATGAGTACGCTGAAAAAGGCCCTCTCCACATTCGGGTCGTGTGTCTCCTCCACGACGAGCCTGCCGTGTCCGCGGATCAGGGGATAGCTGACCACCAGAAGGAACAGGACAAAAGGAGCGGCAAGGGTTCCGACAAAAGGCTTGTTCACCTCCTCGAGAGGCGAGAGGCTGATCAGATCCACTTCCACGGCGTTGTGCGACATCCGGCTCGTGGGAGCATCATACAGGCGCGCCCGGATCTTCATGACACCGTTGTCTTCCGTCACGGAGAGTTGGACGTGAAGGGAGATACCGGCCTGGATCATCGTTCCAAGGATCTTTGACTTGTTCCCGGTGTCCGACCCTTCAGGCATCTTCTCCAGGTAGGCCACCTTTGGATATCCCATCTGATTTCGGAGTACAAAGGCCGTTTCATGGGCAATTCGCCTGGGGCTCAACCGGAAGAGCCGGGGGAAGGGCTGGTCCTCCAGGCCCCTTACATCAACCCCAACGGGGATCACTTTTCTGATCTCCGAAGGACGCCGGGTCAGGTCGTTAAAGGTCCGGAGCAGCTTGTACACGGCCTCACTCAACTCCTCCGAAAAGGGTGCGAGCTCGGTCCGAATCATGTTCCGCTCCGTGGATTTGGCCATGGTGAGCACATATCCGGTCAGCTCCGCTTCCCCGGGATCGAGCAGAGCCGCCTTACGCATCTCCAGCCTGGCCCGCTCCTCCTTGCCCGCCATAGCCAGGCTCCTGGCAAGGGACCTGCGCGCGGCGGCATGGTCCGGGCAGAGGAGCACCACCTCCTCCAGAGACATCTGCGCCGCGGGACTGTTCCCCATTTCAAGATGCGCCAGCCCCATCTGTACGCTCGCCTCCAGGTGTTCCCCCCGATCCGACCCACCGGCCGCCTTTTCCAGGACCTTGATGGCCTCTTCCGGCTTTCCCCTGGCCCTGTGCTCCATGGCAAGCAGCAGCGCCGTGTCAGGATCATCGAGATGGGCCGATGCCTTTTCGAGGTGAACCACAGCCCTGTCGTGGTCGCCCATGGAGGCCTGCAGACGGCCCAGTTCTCTGCTGGCTAGCGTATGCTCGCTTCGGTGGGTCAGGAATCCTTCGTAGGCCTGCGCCGCATCCGCTTGCCGGCCCTCGCGCGCCAGCAGGATACCCTGTGCGTAACCAAGCGAAGGGTTTCCATCCATCTCGTCCATCTGGGCCAGAACCCGATCCTGCAGCGCCCGCGCCTGATCCTGGGTAAGGTAATCCGGAGCAAGGCCTTCCATGGGCGAAAGGTTTGCAGGGTCTGCGGCCAGGGCAGCCATGAACGCCTCGTTGGCCGCATCCAGCCGCCCCTGGTAGGCGAGTGCATTCCCGGCTGCGGCGTGGAGAACCGCGGCCTCCTTGTTTCGGCCAACGGCCACCAGCGAACCGGCAAGGGCCTGCTTTACTTCCGCGGAGTCGGGACCTGCGTCCACCAGGCGCCTGAGGCTGGCCTCTGCCTTGCGGTGAAGTCCCAGGTCGGAACGGGCCTTTGCCAGCAGCAGTTGCACCTCGGGGTTCCCCGGATCTTCTTCTGCAAGCGGCTCGATCACACCCACCGCACGGTCTGCCTTACCAGCCTGGATCAGTGCCCCTGCATAGAGCATCCGGGATTCATCGTCCCCTTTCGGCCTTCCGGCTTTTTTTGCCATGACGCGGACAGCCTTCCGGCTCTGCCCTGCGGCAAGCAGGACCCTTGCCCTTTGCCGGTCGTCGGATGCATGGCGAAGCAGGGATGCCCGCAGCTCGCCGCTCATCTCAAGGAAACGAGCCAGCGCAGGATTTTTTTCGTAGGTGCGGCCGAGCCATTGGATCGCCTGTTCGGATTCACCGGCAAGCTGTGCCCGCACCGCTTTCCCATAGGATTCCAGGGCAGGGCGAGACAACTCCGGGAGATCACGGAGCTTGCGAATCCCCGCTTCACGGGCTACATGGCTGACCGCTTCTTGCACGAACGAGGACCAGGCGTGCCAGCAGGGAACGGTCAGGACCCTTACATCCTTGACGTTTCCCTTGCGGCCCACAGACCTGATGATCAACCGTGGCCCTTCCGGCGAAAGATAGAGTCGTCCGTTCACGAGAAGATCCGCTCCGGCCGCGTCCATCACATCCGCCGCCGCTCTTTGGGGAACGATAAGCCCCGATTGCGGATCCAGCCCGGAACCGAGCATGGCCTTATGGATCCGGGAAACCGGAACAGCAGCCCGGCCGAGGGAGGAGCGACACGCGGCCGCAAGCCCGGCCCCCACATCGCCAAGGCTTCCGTCACCGTAATAATCCGCCACCAGCACCCTGTTTACCCCGGCAGAGACATCCAGGGCCGTCAGTGTGGCCGCCGCCAGCAAGACCAGAAAGAAAAAACGTTGCATAACGAGTTCCCATACCTTCTCGAGGGATTCAACGGAACCATTCTCCAATAGAAATATATTCGGCAGGAAGGAGGGAAAAGAAGACCCTGTGCGCAGGAATGAAGAGGGCGAGGGTGTTGCCGCAGAGGAAGAAGGTCAATCCTTCAAGGAAGCGGAAAGTGTCCCGATCCCGCCCTGCCCGAACGTTCGGGATTCAACGCCTTCGCATACTCCCTGAGCACGGCGTCCGCCACGTTGGACCACTGGAAAGGCCGTACCGAGTTTCGGATATCCGAAGGGGAGGGGGGGCGG
>CAZSUQ010000091.1:3188-11495 GCA_964609935.1 uncultured Thermodesulfobacteriota bacterium
CGCGCTCGGGGTCCCTCTCTTCCCCCGCCCTGTTTTTTCGTTTCATCAGGGTGGGGGGGGGGGGGGCCCCTCGATTCCGGAAAGGAATTCCTCAATGCTTTCCGCCAGCTGTGAAGGAGAGGTGTCCGGGATGATCCGGCCGCGGGAGCCGTCCCGAAGGAGCGTTTCCATGGCACCCACGGACGTGGCCAGGACCGGTGTACCGCAGGCCAGGGATTCCAGGGCCACAAGGCCGAAGCTTTCGTAGAAGGAGGGGATCACCAGACCGTCTGCGGCCGCATAGTACATGGGAAGACTCTCCTGGGGGACCCTGCCCACGAACACAACCTTTTTATCCACCCCCAGCTCCCGGGCCAGGTTCTTCAGCCTGAGCGTTTCCGGAGCCTCGGCGCCGTCCCCTCCCACCAGGACGAGGCTGATGTTCCCTCGATGCTTCAGGTTCGCCATTGCCGCCACCAACCGGTCGATTCCCTTGATGGGGGTGAACCTGCCCGCGAACAGCAGGATCGAGTCCCTGCCCGTTAGCCCCAACCGGCTCCGCGCGGCGACCCTGTCGGACAGGGGAAACCGCTTCAAATTGACCCCGGCCGGTACAACACCGATCTTCTCTTCAGACACGCGGCAGTGGCGTGCAATGAGCCGTTTCTCCTTTTCCGTGGTGGCAAGGATGCGCGTGCAGGAATGGGCCAGTTCTTTTTCCACCCGGAGCCGCAGCGCGGGCTCCTTCTCCCCTGAATGACTCTGGTTCTTTGCCGCGCCGATGGTGTGGAACATGAAGAAATGGGGCAGGTTCCATCGTTCCCTCGCCCATTCTCCCATTTGTGCGGACAACCAGTAGTGGCTGTGCACCAGGTCGTATCCCCTGCGGTCCTTCTCCAGACACGATTCCAGTTCCGAGAAATATTCCGGAAGCAGGGAGTAGATCTCGTCATGGGTGCACGGTTCCCTGCGGCCCGCAGAAAGGTGAATCACGCGCACGCCTTGCCCCAGGTCCATGACACCCGGATGCTCCTCATCCTGGAATCCGGTGTAGATGTCCACCCCGTGGCCCTGTTCCCCAAGTTCCTTTCCGAGCTCGCGCACGTATACGCTCATACCGCCGTTGTAACGTGTGCCCAGCTTGGCCATGGGACAGGAGTGAATGCTCAGAACGGCTATGTTCAGGGATCTTTTTTCCAAGAGATTCTCTTTTTCATGCTTGCCATGGATGGCGTTACAGGAGCCGGATGCGGCATCGAAACAACGGCACCGGCTTTCCTCCCAGATGATGCTTGTACGGTTCCGCCCCCTTGAGAAGGTCGTAGACCTTCCGGCCCTGCTCGATACAATCCTTTATGCTGAGGACCTTGCTCACGATCCCGATACTCAGGGACGCGTAGCTTCGGTGGAACCCGTTGTTGTACAGGTAGGTGGTGGAACTGTGGTCAAAGCAGAGGAGAGCCGCCGCGATATTTCCATCCGTTTCCAGGAGGTGGAAGCGAATCGTGCGGCAGGCAGCCATGGACCTTGTCATGGACCGGAAGAAGAGGGCCATGGGTCTGTCCATGAATGCCTCCTTGTCCGCGCGGCTGGAACGGAACAGATCCATGAAGGTGTCCAGGGTTGCAGACACCTCTTCGGGCTCCTCCACCTTGGTGAGACGATAGGAGCCCCTCTCCTCAAACCGTCTGAGCTTTCGCCTGATCTCGTGGCGCTGGTGCCCGGAGAGCGTGGAAAGGTAGTCGTCCCAGGTGGCGGGCAACGGGATCTCGTAGGTTACGTCTTCCTGCTCGATGCTCATTTCGCAGCCGGCGGATCTGGCAACACGGGGCAGGAATCGAATCGCCGTGGAATCCGGGCGAAGCACCCTCAGGTCGAGCCGTCGGATTCCCAGCCGCCGGAGGTGATCCACCAGGATCATCAGGAACGCCTCCTCCCGGCCGGGTTCTGTTACAAAATCCAGGTAGTCGCTGACGTTCACGTCACCGATGAAGCGCGCCTCCTTCCCCCGGAGACGAAGCGGTGCGATTCCGATGGTCCTGCCGCTGCTCCTGGCGGAGAGCACACAGGGTTCCCAGCCTTGACCGAATGCATCCCACCATGCCTTGAGCCAGCCGGGCAGAACGAACGGGAACCTCCACTGCAGGGATCCCATGGACTCCGGCCACGTGGAGGCCAGCCTTTCCAGCGGTTCCTCTGACACAAGGATCCTGTTGTCTCGATCCATGGAGCTGTCTGTTCGAATATCCGTTTCTTCCATCGCTTGCGTCCGGGATCCCGTTGCCCCTTCAGAGGGGTGATTTTTGGTTTTTCGGCTCCACCAGGTGCCAGCGGGAACCGGAGGGGGTGTCCTCCACCACAATGCCCGCTTTATCCAGGGCATCCCGCACGGCATCGGCCTCCTCCCATTTCCGGGCGTCCCGCAGCCTGGTCCGCAATCCCAGGAGTTCCTCCACCAGGGGGGCCAGGCATTCCCTGCGGTCCTGGGGAGAGGATTCCAGGGTCATGCCGAACAGAACGATCAGGTCCCTCAGCACCTCCCGGGCCTGGGAGATGGACTCGGCAGACTCGAGGTCCTCCTGGGCCTTCCACACGAGCCGGTCGAGCTCCAGCAGGGAGCTGGTCGTTTCCTTTGGTTCGCGCTGCTCCAGGGCTTTATTGAATGCACGCTGAAGCTCATGGATCCTGTCCCACATGGATTCGGTCTCGCTGTCCTGGCCGCTCTCCGCAGGGGAGGTCTCTTCCGCCGGAGGCGACTCTATCGGACCGTCCGCCTTGCTCTCACGCAGGGCCTGAAGAGGGAACCGATCCCCCTTTTTGAAAACCGTTTCCGTTCCATGGCGTCGGAGCGTCACGGTGCCGATTCCCCGGACACGGGCCTCGTCCTTCTGAAAATCCAGGATGCAGGCCGTGTGCTCGTCGATCCCCAGAATCCCCACGTCGTCCGGCATCAGGGCCTCGAGCCTCTGGAACCTGGGCTCTCCCATGAAGCAGAATCGGGTATCAAAGGTGCCTCCCTCTGCGTTGTTCCAGTGCGGCACCACGATGAGCGGGAATCCGAGACGGCCGAGGATGTCCATGCCCTCGGCCCAGGAGGGATCGTCCCCCACCTTGTAGATCTCGTAAACAGGGATGGTGAGCCTGCCCACGGTGAGGGCTGCGGCGCTTGCCGCGGTCAGGCAGCCTCCCTGCTCGATCTTCTGGACGAAGATGTCCGGTACGGGTGTTTCCTTCCAGTGACGAAGTGCGTAGGTCGGGCTGCCCGGCCCGATCAGGATGTAGCCGGCATCCTCCAGGGTGCGGAAGGCCTTTCCCGCATCGTAGGCAGAGGTCGTCTCACAGGACTTGAACGAGGCAACGGTCAGGTCGTGCAGCACCCTCTGACGGAAATACTCCACCACCCTGCGGGAAATCTGGTCCACATTGAGCTCGAAGCCGGCCGGGGTGTCCAGGAACACGGCCCGGGGAGAAGGCCCCAGGCCCGCAAGCAGATCCTTGTGGACCTCAACCATGGTTGACGTCAATTCACCCGAGCCCATGAGGGCCAGTTTGCCCTTTACGGAAGTCATCCCGCCACTTCTCCGGACCGGAAATTCTCTGCGGATTCAAGAAGAATGGATTTTCCCCTTTCAGGGTTTAAGAAGCGTTTTGAACCGGGGCGGTTGCGCCCTGGGCGTGATTTTCTCATAATTGTTTTCGGAAACAAACCATTTCACAGGAGCAGTCGTCAGGAGGCATGGGGGTGAAAACGAGAATCCCGCTCTTTCCCCTGGGGGTGGTCCTGGTGCCGCAGATGGACCTTCCCCTGCACATCTTTGAGGAACGCTACAAGACCATGATCAATGAGTGCCTGGATGAGGACAGGGTGTTCGGGGTGGTGCTCTATGAGGGAAGCGGGTTTCGCAGGGTCGGGTCCACCGCCCGGGTTGTCCAGGTATTGAAACGCTACGAGGATGGGCGCATGGACATTCTGACCAAGGGGGAGAAGCGCTTCTCCATCCATGAGGTCCATGAGGACAAGCCTTACCTGGAAGCCGAGGTGGAGTACTTTGACGACGAACCCGAGGACGCTACGCCCGAAATGGAGGAGATGGCCGGAAAAGGGGTGGACCTCCTCAACCAGGTCTCAGAGATGGGGGACCAGCCGGAAAGGTATACCCTGGGAGAAGAATGGGACCCGACCCGTGTCTCCTACACCATTGCCGCCAGCCGATCCTTTGAGCCGAGTGAGAGGCAGGAGTTCATCGAGATGACCTCCACGAGCCAGAGGCTGGAAAAGGGTGTCCAGGCCCTGGAGAAGACCCTGGAACGCATCCGACTGACAGAGGAGATCAAGAAGATCATCGACGGAAACGGCAAGGTTCCACACCGGTTGAAAGAGTCGCCAAAAGAGTAGAAGTCCATCTGGATCTCACCCTTCCCTGACAGGAGCCTAGCAGGCCGCCCAAATGGGCTTTTTCAACGCCTCCCCCCGTCTCCTTCCTCCCGGTGGTTCGCCTTTTCATCACGAAATTTGATATATTTAAATATTTTCGATTGGGGAACAAGGGCTCTACCTAATGAAATCCATCAGAAACTTCAGCATCATTGCGCACATCGACCACGGGAAATCCACGCTCTCGGACCGTCTCATCCAGTATGCGGGCCTGGTGGAGGATCGGGAGTTTCGCGACCAGATCCTGGACACCATGGACATCGAGCGGGAGCGGGGCATCACCATCAAGAGCCAGACCGTGACCCTGCCGTATGAAAACGACCGGGGAGAGTCCTTTGAGCTCAATCTCATCGACACGCCGGGCCACGTGGACTTCTCCTACGAGGTGTCCAGGGCGCTCGCCTCCTGCGAGGGCGTGCTTCTCCTGGTGGATGCGGCCCAGGGAGTGGAGGCACAGACCATTGCCAACCTGTACGCCGCGCTGGAACACGACCTGGCCATCATTCCGGTGATCAACAAGATCGACCTGCCCGCGGCGGACGTGGAGCGGGTGAAGGAGCAGATCGAGACCGAACTGGGCCTTGATTCGGACGATGTGCTCCTCTGCTCGGCAAAGGAGGGGACCGGGATCCCGGAAATCCTGAAAGCCATCACCCTTCGTGTGCCGGCCCCCAGGGAAGATCAGGACAAGCCCCTCCGCGCTCTTATCTTTGACGCGCATTACGACTCCTTCAGGGGAACCATCGTGAGTTACCGTGTCTTTGGCGGAAGGGTGCGTGCAGGGGATACGATACGGCTCATGTCGAACAAGAGAACCTACAGGGTGGAGGAAGTGGGGGTGTTTCGACTGAACCGAGATCCCAGAAAGGAGCTCATGGCAGGAGAGGTGGGCTACCTGATTGCAGGCATCAAGACCGTGGGCGACACGAGGATCGGAGATACGCTGACCCTGGACACGGCCCCGGCGCAGGAACCCCTGCCGGGATTCAAGGAGGTGAAGCCCGTGGTCTTCTCCTCCGTCTATCCGGTTGCCTCGGACGATTACCCTGCGCTCGCCGAGGCGCTGGAGAAATACAAGCTCAACGACGCGTCCCTGATCTTTCAGAAGGACTCATCCGCCTCCCTGGGGCAGGGGTTCCGCTGCGGATTCCTGGGACTTCTGCACCTGGAGATCGTGCAGGAGAGGCTGGAGAGGGAGTACGACCAGTCCCTGATCATGACCATCCCCAGCGTCCGGTACCGGTTTTCTCTCAAGGAAGGGGAAACGGTCACCGTGGACAACCCGCAGTATTATCCGGACCCCATCAGGATCGAAAGCGCGGAAGAGCCCTATGTGAGGGTGAGCATCTTCATTCCGGACCGTTACATGGGTGCGGTGATGAACCTCTGCCTGGAGCGGCGAGGAGAGGATCTCAAATACAACTACCCGACTCCCGGCCGGATCGAGGTCACCTGCAACATCCCCCTGGCCGAGGTCATCTACGAGTTCTATGACAAGCTCAAGACCATCACCCAGGGGTACGGCTCCTTTGATTACGACCTGGCCGGTTACAGGGAGAGCGAGCTGATCAAGCTGGACATCCTTGTCAACGGGGAACGGATCGATGCGCTCTCGCTCATGATCCACCGTGAGCGCGCAAGGCCCCGGGCCTTGCAGATCTGCAACCGGTTGAAGGAGGAGATTCCCCGTCACATGTTCAAGATCGCGATCCAGGGTGCCATCGGGGGCACCATCATCGCCCGATCCACGATCCCCCCTTTCCGGAAGGACGTGACCGCAAAGTGTTACGGCGGCGATGTAACGCGCAAGCGAAAGCTACTGGAGAGGCAGAAAAGAGGGAAGAAGAGGATGAAGATGGTGGGCTCCGTGGAGATCCCGCAGAGCGCTTTTGTCACGGTGTTCCAATCGGATGAAAAGTAATCCGGTGGACGAAAGTATGTACACAGAAGATCCAAGGCAGGAGGCATCGGCGGCAGAGACGGAGAGCCCTTCTGCCGGGCTCTATGTTCACGTCCCTTTCTGCCTGACGAAGTGCCTCTACTGCGACTTCTATTCCGTCACGGATCCGTCCCTCTGTGACGGGTGGCTTCATGCCCTGGAACATGAAGCCATGCTGTACAGGGCCCGGTTCGCGTTTTTCGATACCCTTTACCTGGGAGGGGGCACGCCCTCGCTGCTTTCCGAGGCTGAGCTTTGCCGTCTCGTGGAAAGCCTTTTCAGGCATTTCTCCTTTTCCAGGAATGCAGAAGTCACATTGGAAGCGAATCCCGAGGACCTGACGCCCGAGAAGTTGACCCTTTACAAACGACTTGGTTTCAACCGGATCAGCCTGGGTGTGCAGTCCATGGACGATGAAGAACTGGCATACCTGGGCAGAAGGCATAACGCCCGGAGCGCGGCCAGGGCCATGGAAATGATCGGGAAGAGCGGGTTTTCCCGGTTCAGCGCTGATCTCATCTACGGGCCGCCGGGACAGACCGAAGCTCAATGGAAGAAGACCCTGGAGAAAACGCTCGCCTTTTCTCCGGATCACATTTCCTGTTACCAGCTCACCGCAAACAAGAGCACTCCGCTGTGGAAGAGGTGGAACAGCGATGGCACCCTTCCCCTGAGCGAGGAGGACGAAGCAAGCTTTTTTCTGACCACGTCTGAGATGCTCGAGCAAAACGGATTCATCCATTACGAGGTGTCCAACTATGCCAGGGGGCGCCCGCACATCTGCCGTCACAACATGAAGTACTGGGAAAGGGCGCCTTACCTGGGCCTAGGACCGTCGGCCCATTCCTTTCACGGAAACGTGAGGTGGTGGAATCATTCCTCGATAAAGAGGTACTGCCGCGAACTAGAGCAGGGGAGGAGACCGGTCCGGGAAATGGAACACCTTTCCGCGGAACAGGTGTCCCTGGAGAGGCTTTCCCTCAAGTTAAGGACAGGGAATGGGATCGCCCTCAACGAGCTGAACGGTTTTGAAAAGACCGATCACGTCCTTCCCGGATTGCTGGAGCAGGGATTTCTGGAGGTTGTGGATGAAAGGGCTGTTCCCACCCGCAAGGGGTTCCTCGTGGCGGATCGTCTTCCCCTGGTTTTCCTTTAAGGAGACCTTGGTGCCCGAATCCGGATGCCGTCAACCGCCCGGCTGCACGCAGGCCTCGGTTCCCCCGCCTTCCAGTGTCGTGGTACTGGAATTCGCCCACCAGTGAAGAGTAAATTCGTCCTCCGACACGAATGACACCTGGTAAACCCACCCGCCCTCGGGATCTACCGTGTCGCAAGGCTTCAAGCTCTTATTGTTTGTAACGGTTATCGTGTTGTCCCCGGTGAAGGGGTTTTCCGGGAATTCCCCTGGCACAGCCCATTTTGCGGCGCATTTCATCCAGTCATTGCTCGGGGGTCCATCATCGGGCGGCTTTCCGCACTTCTCGATGAGAGGGCCGAAAGGTTCATAGATCCCTGCAATCCACAGGGACTTGATGCTGTTTGTCTGGGACTGCAGGGAACCGAGAAGCCCTTTCAGCGTCCCTGCCTTGGCCTCATTCCGCATGTCGATGAATTTGGGTACGGCCACAACGGCCAGAATCCCAAGGATAATCATGACCATGACGAGTTCGATGAGGGTGAATCCTTTTTTACCAGACATGTCTGGGGCCCTTTTACCTCTCTTTTGTGTTGTGTTCCTCCGGCAGGTTCTGAAAACCCTTATCAAACGGGTAATGTTTTCCCTGACCTCCATGTTTCCAGCAAGAAGAATGCCACCCTCGGCACCTGAGAGGGTCTGGACTTCCAAAAGGCTGGGATTCGGATCGCTGGATTTGTTGCAACCAGTTGATTTTGTATGTTTTTAATGTTCCGTTTTCCACATCCAATCCCAATCCTGCCCCGAGCCTGTCACCCG
>CAZSUQ010000092.1:0-11397 GCA_964609935.1 uncultured Thermodesulfobacteriota bacterium
CCCCCGGGAGATGTCGGGGAACAGGTTTGAATCGATCCGGTTCTGCCGCAATCGCGCCCGTTTAATGGTCGCCCTTGTCCTGGGCACATAGAAATAGGTCTTTCCCCGGTACGGCTGGGCCATGACCCTGAACCGTTCCGGTACCCACCTGTCTGAGAAGGGTACCCCGAAAGAGGACGCAGAGAAGGTGAGATCCGCAAACACGAGGCCCTCCGTGGAGACCACAACCCTTTCGTGTCCGTCGGGCATCGTCCGGGTCTCGAACCGGGCAAGCGTCTTGGGGATGCCCCAGTTCTCCACACCGTTGACCACGCTTTCCCGGGTCGAGACAAAGATCTTGCTGATGGTGCTGCAGGCCTTCTTCCCAAACCGGAACTTGCCCGGTACAAATAACAGTTCCTTGTACGGACCCACCGGAGAACTCTTGTAGTCTACGTACATCACATTACTGGGTGCCCCCAACCGGAACCCCTTCAGCTCGTCCGGCACAAAACACTGCGTATCGAGCATCTCTTCCGGCATCTTCAGGACGAGGATGTATGCGTCTCCGGTCATATACCAGGGCGCCCTGGCCCGAAGGACTTCCGCCGATGTCTCCATCCGGTCCATGCCAGCCCCTTCCTTCCGTTCGTCGGTACCGCCTGAGTCGCTCCACATCAGGGGACAATCAGAATCTTTCCGCGGGTCATCTGCTCCTCGTAACGAAGCATGGCGGCGTGGGCATCGTCAAGGGGAACCTTCTCGGCAACCTCTGTGCTCCATTCCACGCCCACCCCCTTGAGTGCCTTCCGCAGGATGATACCCGAACGCATAAACCCCTTCTTCTGCAGCCAATCGGAAAACCACCAACCTTCAATCTGCTTGTTGTCGAAGACCATCCGCTTCGGGTCAACCCGCGCGTTCTCCAGCGACAGCGCACCGTAGATCAAGACCTGAGACCTTCTCGGCAGGGCATCCACAAGTTGCCCGGTGGATTCGCCCGCGACCGCGTCAAACGCGATGGTGGCGCGGAGCCGGCCGGCGGTCTCCTTCAACTCGGCAGGGAACTCCGGGCTGCCGGAGTTCAGAACGAACTCGCCGCCCAGTTCCTTCAAGAGATCCACCTGCTCCTTCCGCCGGACGATGTGAATGATCGGGTAGCCGTTTTTCACGCCGATCTGAAGGAGGATCCTGCCCAGGGCACCGGCGGCTGCCGTGTGGACCGCAGCCTTGTGCCCCCGGTCCTTTGCTTCATGAAACAGCGCCATGGCCGTAGCGGGGTTGGCCAGCGCCATGGCCCCCTGCTCATCCGAAACATGCCTGGGCAACGGCAGACACAGCTTCGCCTGGGTGGTCATGTATTCCGCCCAGGTTCCGTCCCCATCCGGCGGGGCTCCGCACGCGATCCGCTTTCCCACCAGCCATTTCCCATAAAGTCCGCTGCCGGCCGAAATCACCGTGCCGGTCCCTTCAAAACCGGGTATCGTGGGTGTCGGTTTGGTCAACCCATATTGTCCTCGTGTGAACAGGAGGTCGGATGGGTTGATCGGTGCAGCAGCCATCTTGACCGTCACGTAACCGGGACCCGGTTTCTGGACAGGTACGTTCCCGAGAGAAATGGACTCCGGTCTTCCATCATAGGCATGAAGCTGCACGGCCCTCATCGTTACAGGCACAGGCTCAGAGACGGGTGACATGCCGGACCCTCCTTCAGCTGATTCAACGGAACGGCAACATTGCCGTTCCACCAATTTGGCCCGACACAGAGATTGTGTCAACGGCCGGACCTGGACTTGATTCTTTTTCACAAAAAGAAGATTCTTCATTTGTCTGCGCCCGGAATCGATTTCCTGTTCCCGGCAACGGCCAAAAATGGAACGATCACCAAATCTTGCCTGTCGGAGATCAAAATATAATAAACTTGGAAAGTCTTTCTTTCCTCAAGGAACGACGGAGGAAGAATCCCGGAGAATAGATGAAAGGCAAAGTGTGTGTAATCACCGGTGCGAATTCCGGTGTGGGAAAGGAAACGGCACGGGAACTGGCCCTCAAAGGGGCGCACGTTGTCATGGTCTGTCGGAATCCTGCGAAGGCCGGGCACGCACAGGTGGAAATTCAAAAAAGCGCGCCTGGAGCCGGCGTGGATGTCCTCATCGCCGATCTCTCCCGGCAGGACCACATTCGAAAAGTCGCGGATGAAATTGCCCTGAAATATGACCGGCTTCATGTATTGGTCAATAACGCCGGGCGCCATCTGTTTCGAAGGGAAACCACTCCCGACGGCTTTGAGATGAATTTTGCCTTGAATTGCCTGGCCCCGTTCCTTCTGACCAACCTGTTACTGGACAAAATGAAGGAGTCCGCTCCGGCCCGAGTGGTGAATGTTGTCTCCGAGGCCCACCGGGTGCCGGGACGCATCGATCTCGACGATCTCAACACCGAACACGCCTCCATGGGCCTTGCCTACGGAAAAGCCAAATTCGGCAGCCTTCTCCTGACCCGAGCGCTGGCCCGACGCCTTGCGGAAACAGGGGTAACGGCGAACGCCGTCTGTCCGGGCCTCGTGGCAACGAACATTTTCAGCAACTTTTTGCCGTTGTGGTTCGGTTCGGTGGCCTCTGTTTTGGCACGGCTTCGTATCATGTCGACTCCTGAAAGGGGGGCACGGATGCAGGTTCGTCTGGCCACCGACCCGGACCTTGAAACCGTTTCCGGTGAGTTCTACACATCCCACCCGTTCATGAAGCTTTTCCCGCCGCTGCGACGAACCTTGGACATCGGCCTTCAAGAGCGGTTGTGGGAGATCAGCGAGAAGCTGACAGGTCTGCGCTCCGTAACCTGAAGACGACCGGCTTTCCCGGAGCCGACGGATGATACGGGGATTGCCGCCTGGAGACCCTCGGTGAAACCAACTCCATCGGATGCGTTGCGTTGTACAGGATCTCCCTCTACTTCCCGATCCGGTGCTCCGTGAACAAAAACCACAATATTCGATGTGATCAGGTAAGAACGGTATGAACGCAAGGAAAGACAACCGGGTTATGGTGTTCGAGGCGTCTTACGATGATGCGTCTCTTTCCGGCATCCTGGACACGATTCTCGGGGAATTTCCGTTTGCTTGGAACGGAAAAAAGGTTCTTGTGAAACCGAACATTCTTGCCGGGGAACCTCCTGAGAAGGCTGTGACCACGCATCCCGCGCTTGTGAAGGCTGTGAAAGAGAAGTTAACGGGAAAGGGCGCCGTCGTAATGGTGGGTGACAATCCCGGAATGTTTGGATACGGAAAAGCCGAGAAAGCCGCGCAGATTGCGAAAATCACGGATGCCGCGGGAGAGTGTTTTATTCATCTGGGACGCAACCCCGTAAAGCAGCCGCTTTCCTCCCGTGATATCAGCCATGTCATGATTGCAGAAGATGTCCTGCAGGCCGACATCGTAGTCAACCTTCCCAAGCTCAAAACTCACGGCCTGACTTTTTTCACCGGAGCCGTGAAGAACACGTTCGGATATGTCGTCGGAGGCGATAAGATGCGGGTGCATTCTCGATCTGCGACCCCCCGCAGGTTTGCCGAAGCTCTTGTGGATATTTTCAAGATCAGGCCGCCTGATTTGAATATCATGGACGCGATTGATGCCATGGAATGTAACGGCCCGCACAATGGACAGTTGAGAAGTGTCGGCAAGGTGCTTGCAAGCGACAATGCCGTCTGCCTGGACGCGGTAGCGGTAACTCTTATTGGAAGACGACCTGAATCGATTCCTCATCTTGCCATCGCGGCGGAAGAAGGGCTCGGGGAGATCGATTTGCCTGCCATCCGTTTGAACAGGGAAATCACTCCTGTGTCCGGTTTTAAAATGCCCGTGACCTTTGTTCCCGGAGTTGTGGGTGTTGTCCTGAACCGATTTCTTTCGCATTGGATAAACTGCACTCCGGAAGTTGCAGAAGAACGGTGCAAAAAATGCGGGGTTTGCGTGGACCACTGTCCTGTTTCCGCAATCATAATGGAGAAAAGGAATTATCCCCGTACGGACAAAAAAGAGTGTATCAACTGTTACTGCTGTCAGGAGATGTGTCCCGAAGATGCGATTGTCCTCAAGGGAAGGGTCATCAATTTGTTGAGGGGGGCTCCTTTCCGTGGCGGAGAATTTCGTTGAAGAGTTGAAAAGGGCAAAGAGCTCCTAAAGTCATTGAATTTGTAGGAGTTTCTCATATTTCAGGGACTATGTTCGGCAAGGTGAATATTCATGTAGGCAAATAATGACCACCTTCTGAAAAGACAACGTCGGCATATCTTTTATCCATGCCTATCGGTCTCCATCAAAACGAACCTGAAAACTCAGGTCGAAAGATGAAAAAGGTCCTTCTGTTTTCAGCAGGCGCTCCCTGGAGTCGGTCCCGACATAGCCCTCCCCTGCGGCTCCATCAAAGTGCCTGTTCCGTCCTCTCGATCACCGAATCCTGCAGTCCCTTGCTCAGGTCAACAAAGAAGGCGCTATAGCCAGCGACCCGGACCAACAGGTCCGGGTACTTCTCGGGTTGCTCCCGGGCCTCGATCAGGGTTTCCTTGTCCACGATGTTGAACTGAATTTGGCTGATGTTCAGGTTCGCCCAGGCGCGGAGGTAGTGGATGAATATCTTCTTCTTGTCCCCGTTCAGAGCCGAAGGGTGAAACTTCTGGTTGAGCAGGTGCAGGAACGTCTTGGACGTGTCGATGCATGAAGCGGACTTCAGAACGGCTGTGGGACCGCTCCTGTCCGCGCCGAGGGTAGGCGCCAGGGTTGAGTCGGCGAACGCTTGACCCGCGTATCTTCCGTCGGGAGTCGCCGGGACAATGGCGCCCAGCGCGTAATTCGCCGAGATTCCACTCCCATCACCTCGACAGGGAACGCCGAAGCGGTTGGTGAACTTGGCCATCGCCTCGGCGGTCTTATGCTGGACCTCTGCGGCAAGCGTGTCGGCATATTCGTCGTCGTTGCCGTACTTGGGGGCGGTCAGCATTAACTGCCGTATCTCCTCGTGCCCCTCCCAGTTATCTTTAAGCGCCTGCAAGAGTCCATTCATCGATACCTTTTGATTGTCGAAGACGTTCTTCTTAATGGCGGCAATGGAGTCAGACACATTGGTTGGTCCAAGGGTGACGAAAAAATCAGAGACTTGTGAGGGATATCCCCATTTGCGAGAGTCCTTGCCTTTCTCGATGCAGCCATCGAGAACCGCCGAATAGAAAGGTCGAGGCAGGTACTTCTCATAGAGCGACATGCTTGTGTTTTCAATCTTCACCGTCCGCTCGACAAAGAAACGGACCTGCTCCAGGTACGCTTCCATGACATCATCGGCCGATGTAAAGGTCAGCGGGTCCGCGGTCGGCGCGCCGACCTGCTTTCCGGTAACGGGGTGTTTGCCCTGGTTCAGGGCGTAGGACAGGGCACCGGGGAGGGCAATGGCCCCGTACACACGCCGGGCCACGTTTTTTCCCGGGATCTCCAGGTAGACACAACCGGTGATGGCATAATCCCTGGCATCTTCCAGGGGGACATTCCAGCCCTCGAGCATGGGAACCACCGCGCGATCGTTAATGAAAGAGGGATACCCGATTCCGAGACTCACAACGTCCAGGGCTTTGGAGAGCAGTTCATCCGAAGTACCGTCGTGATAGCGCAGACAGATGGACGGCTCCAGTGTCCTCATCCGCTTGGCGGTTTCCAGGATCAGATAGGTCATCTCGTTGGTTACGTCCATGCCCTTTTCGTCGGTGCCTCCCAACGTAATCGCCTGCAGAGAGGCCACGCCGCCGTAGACCGACGAAAGGGTCGGGGAATAGACGAGGCCCAGCTCATGAAACTTGACCCAAAGGAGTTGCAGCATCTCCAGGGCCTCTTCCCGGGTGGTTCGCCCGTCTCTCAGGTCTGCCTCCAGATAGGGGCCGAAGACCTTGTCGAAGCGGACGCCGATACCCAGGGTTGAGTACTCGATATAGCGGACGATGTGAACAAAGAAGAAGGACTGCAGGGCTTCGGCGAACGTCCGGGGGGGATGCTCGGGCACCCGTTCGCAGTTGGAGGCGATCGCGAGCAGCCGTTCCCGATCCTCAGGACTGTCGGCCTGGGACGCCTTCTCCCGGGCCAGAGCCGCATAGCGATGGGCCATCTTGATGACCGCCTCCAGCGCGATCTTCACTGCTTCCAGAAACTCCTTTTGATCGACGTAGTCCAAGGGCACGGTCCGATCAAGCTCTTCGAGCCGCTCCTTCACTCGATTCAAGTAGCCGCGCAGTCCGATCTCGAAGATCCTTTCATAGTTGGGGATTCCGATTTCGGACCAATGGGTCCAAAGGGCGGGGCTGCCCTCCTTCATATTCCAATACTTGAGAATGTCTCCGGAAAAGGTTCTCTGTTGAATGTCGCTCATGGATTTGCCATTCCAGTACTCGATCATCTCGGCAAGTTCTTTTCGCCCCTCATCGTCCAAAAGGCTCTTCCCCTCTTCCCCCTCCACGACTCGCCGAACCGACCGCCAATTCATGTCGATACCGAAATAGAGACCTTGAGGCGAGGAGACGTTGTTGCCGACAATGACCTCCCAGTCCTGGATGTAGAGGGACATACCCGTCAGGATCTCCGACAGGGCCTTTGCCCTTCGCGTCGGCATGGATTGCCCCTCGGTCTCTTTGTAGGACTTCGTCATCAACCGAGACCGCTCGAGGTCGAGCTTGATCCCAGGGCGGTACATCGATGCGCCATCGGATTCTTTTTGATCCATCCTTCGCGTGTTACGGACCGCTTTCACCAACAATTTGTCTTTGATATCCGCCACGCTGAGCCGTTTCTTCATGACAACCTCCTCTGCATTCACAAAATACATCCTATTTTGCCCTGGGCGCGTTCAAGTCTTTTCCAGCCCCAGGTGCAAGATTTTGAAACCAAGATCCATCGTTGATTCGAGATGATCTTTCTCCGGATGAAATTTTTTCTTGCTTTCTTCCCAGATCACCAACCCGGTGAAAAGAGACCAGACCAGATCTGCGAGCGCCACCCTGTGATGGTCCTGCAAAAGGCCGTCCCGTATGCCTCGGTCAAAGAATTCGGCGAGGATTCCGACGGCCCTGGCCGAAAGCCTGTTGAGTTCTGATAAAAACCCTGATGATAGGTTATTGAATTGCCCACCGGTCTGCAGATGAAAGAGATTCAAGAGGATCAAAGGCTCGAACCTGTAGGCTTCGTAGAGGGCCTGCTTCATCCTTTCAAATTTCCTCCCCATGCCTGTTTCCTCAGCACAGGCCTGTTCCAAGCCCTCGATCAGATGCTCCAGCAGATCGAGGCTGAGGGAGGCAAACAGTTCGTCTTTGTTCTTGAAATAAAGGTATAGGGTTGCCGGACTCAGCTCGGCCTCCCGGGCGATGTCTTCCATCGTAGATCCGGCGAATCCCTTGGTACGGATCAGGGTCCTCGCCGCATCCAGGATCTCCTTGCGCCTCCTCCTCTTCTGATCCTCCTTCTCGCGCTCCCTTCTCTCTGCTATGCCCATGGATCTCGCCCCCCCCCCACATGAATGTTATTTAGTTAAATGAATAACATTCATATATATAAATCTCATTCATTTGTCAAGGAGATAATATGCTCATTTCAATAGAAAAAATGTAATAATGAGGTTTGGGGAGGGACTCGATAACCCCTGACTTCTTTATTCTGGAGAGTAGATTTTTCTGGAAAATATACAAGAGATTAAGAGAGTTGGAGCGATCAGATCCCTGGCAAAGATCTTAAATTTGCTGCCGAAGGATAAGGGGGGATTCGGACGAAATATGAAAAGCATACCCGTCTGGCAAGGAATGCCTTGGCTGGCAAGACATTTTGAGTTCAGCGAATCTCCATACTTCGAAACGACATCGTTACCCACCAGGCAGAGAAGACCCACCGCACCTTTCTACCGCCCTTCCCTTCCGAACAACCCTTTCAGGTTTGGTTCTTGATTTAAGTCAAGGGATTCGGCCTTTGTCCCTGCTAGATTTTAGGGGTGAGATTGCCTGAAAAGGAGAAAAACCATCCATCTGCATCCGTAGAAGAACCCGGCCCAAACCCACATAATGAGATCAGCCGGTTCCCGATTCAGAGGGAGGCGGAAGCGGCAGAATCAGACGTTTTCACTTTGCTTATGATCAACGAAACAATGAACATAATCTTGGAGGGTAAAAAAATGGGAGGATGCTCAAGCTGCGGAAGTGGGGCAGGCCCCTACGCTGAAGGCAAGGAACTTGTAGAGTTCGTCTATCATGCACATGGAGGTGCGATCAAAGACCAGTTCATTCCGAACGGAGGGTTGGAGACGAAGTGCCAGGGATGTGGAGAGCCTTTTGTTCTCGAGACGTTTGTAGGCAGGTGTCCAAAATGCGATGGCGTACATGCCGTATCTCCTCCACGTTGCGACGCGTCTGAAAATATTCAGTTTGCAGGTGCCGGCTATCAGCTTCCCGAATAACAAACATCTTATCCGTATGGTTGCCTGGCTGGAGCCCCCCCCGGCTTCACCGTCTTATGCAGACCGAAGATCTATTTCTGGGATCTTTGGTCGCAGAAGTCCACGGAAGTCCAGGGGGCACGGGGCAAGGTGTTGTATGTTATGGTTCCCTTCGGGGCCTTACCCATCTGTTCCATCATGTGGATGATCTGCTCGACAGCCCGTTCAGGGACCTCCTGCCATCCGTGCTGCACGTGGCAACGATGCGCAGCGCTGTTGACATCCGGCAACGTCACGGCCCCCGGGGGGCCGTGCAACATGTAAAATGAAAGGGATAAGAGAACATGCCCAATGAAAACTACGATGTAATCGTGATCGGCAGCGGCCCGGGAGGCCTGTCCGCCGCGACCCTGCTGCAGAAGCGCGGTGTGAACTGCCTGCTCATTGAGAAAAACAACCTTCTTGGCGGCAAGATGATCAGCATCGAGAAGGATGGCTATGCCTACGACCTCTTTCCCCATGGCCAGGTGCCCATGCGCGGCTCGGCTTTCGAGCCGATTTTCGCAGAACTGGGTGTATCCAATGAGTTCGTACCCGCCCTCGAACCCGACGATCCGCGTGACGTCATCACTCTGCTCTACCGCCGTGCCGACCGTAAAGAGTACAACAAGGTCACCCAGGGCCAGGCCATGGAAGATCCCGAGCCTTTCTTCAAGCTCTGGGATCTCGAAGACGGCGAAAAGGAAGCGGCCATCAAGGTGATGACGGAGATCGCCGTGATGCCCGATGATGAGATCGACAAGCTCGATGGCATCACCATGGACGAATGGCTGGCGCAGCGCGAGGTTCCCGGTCCGCTCTACAACTACTTTGGTTTCCATGCCAACGCATCGTTGGCCGAACCCATCGACCTTGTGGCGGCATCCGAGCAGATCCTGATCATGAAACAGATCATGCTCCAGGGAGGTGGCGGTCAGTACAAGGGCGGCTTCGGCGGCCTCACCACGGTCATGGTTCGCGAATTTGAAAAGAACGGTGGAACCCTGATTAAGAACTGCAAGGTAGACAAGATCAAGATCGAAGACGGGACAGTAACCGGTGTCACCACGCCCAAGGGGACGTTCAATGCGCCGGTGATTGTCAGCTCTGCCGGCATCCAGCCCACCATCCTCAAGCTGTGCGGCGAAGAACACTTCGACACGACCTACGTGAACTACATCAAGGGGCTGGTCCCGGGATGGGCGTTTACCTCCGTCCGCTACTTCCTGAACAAACCGGTGATGAAGACGGCAATGTATGTGATGTACTCGGACGACTCCTGGCTGGACACCCCGCGCTTCGAGAAGATGAAGAACGGTGAGGTTTCCGACGAGGTGATCCTCTTCATGGTGAACCACAATTTCTACGACGAAAACGCGGCACCTCCCGGAAAGCAGGTGTTGGTGAGCGGAACCGTTTGCTCCTCCAACCCCGAGGCCAAAGAGATCGAGACCCTCTGGAAGAGGATGGATGAGCAGATGCAGAAGTTCTTCCCCGAGATCTGGGAAGCCTGCGAGCGCCGCGAGTACAACGGCCCCAAGGACATTGCCCAGCTCACCCGCGATTCCGTCATCCAGGGTCAAGGTGGCGAATGCGTGGGCCTGGCCCAGATCGTGGGCCAATGCGGCTCCATGAAGCCGGACTCCAGGGCGCCCATCAACGGCCTCTATATATCGGGAGCAGATGCCGGTTCCAAGGGGATGGGCACGCATCAGTCGGCCCTCTCTGGTACGGCTGTGGCGCGAATGGTACAGTTGTACCTGCGCGGACGAGCCAAAATGAAATGATCGACGGCCCGTGTGATGATGGAGACATAAACCAAAAGATCAAGGGGCTGTGTGTAGAGGCACGATGAAAACGACAAAGACAACAACGATCAAGGCGGCTTGTCTGATTCTGGCAGGCGGTGAAGGCCGAAGACTGACGCCCGACAAGCCCCTTCTCGAGATTGCCGGAAAGTCGATTATCGAACGTGTTGCGTCGGTTGTTCATTCGATCTTCGAGGAAGTGCTCCTCGTAACAAACACACCGGATAAATATCGTTTTCTGAACCTGCCGCACGTTCAGGATGAACGCCCGGGATGCGGCCCTCTCATGGGAATCTACAGCGGCCTCAGCAACATAGAGCACGATGTGGCTTTTGTCTGTGCTGCGGACATGCCGTTTTTGAATGAAAAGATCATCGAAAAACAGTTCAGGGAAATCGAAGATTATCACATCGTCATCCCCTCGCCGAGAGGCGTCCCCCAGTTCCTGCATGCATATTACCGGCGCGGGTGTTTGCCGGTCATCAAGAAAAACCTGGACGCCGGCTGTTACAAGATCGAGTCGATCGAGGAGCATTGCAGGGGCCTGCGCCTGAACAGGGAATGGTTCGTCCGGCACGGGTTCAACGGCCTGACCGAATTGGCGTTTGCCAACGTGAATACGTTGCGGGACTATGAGCAGTTGAAACGGAAACATTCTCAAAGCGGGTTGCATGGGGAACAGAAGGAAGAGGAGCTTGATGGTCTGCGTGAAGAACCGGATATTCTGAAAAGGTTGCAACCGAAGGTGGTCGAAACGATACGGAAAACCCTGGTGGAACAAGAGTCCACGTATCAGAGAAAGTTCGCCCATTCCGAGTTTTCCAGCCTCTGGGCTCACAGTGAGCGGGTCGGAAGGATTGCACACCATCTGGCTGTGAAGGAGGGTGCGGACGCTACGGCTTCCCTGCTCGCAGGACTGCTTCATGACGTGGGGAAATTTTTCGGCGGCAAGCACCATGAGGATGAGATCCCGGAGGAGGAGGTCGCCGCAGAGTTCGCTGAAGGCCTGCTTTCGGGAACGGTTTACGAAGATCGGCTTCACGCCATCCAGGAGGCTGTTCTCTCCTTGTATAAGGAGGAATCGTCCGCCAACGAAATTGGCCGTGTTGTTTACGAT
>CAZSUQ010000093.1:0-11395 GCA_964609935.1 uncultured Thermodesulfobacteriota bacterium
ATTCCAGAAGCGGTCCCGGTTCGCCTGGTGCTGATCCAGGCTGTCCCCCACGTGCCGCGCCCGCCCATTGTCCTCATCCGGCTGTGGGTATGCGGGCTCGTGCCCCATGACAAAGACATACCTCTTGTCCGTGCTGCTCAGGTCGTCCCTCAGCCAATCGAAAAGGGCATTGACCACATTGCCGGTGGCGCCCGTGTCCGTAATGCCGTTGAAGTACTCGTTGATGTTCACGAAATGAGCGTCTCCGTAATCGAAGGAATAGGTGGTCTCCTCGGTGCCGGAGGGACCCACGTTCACGATGTAGGGCAGGGTGTCGCCGTTGAGGTTGTAGTTGCGCAGCCAGTCCATGTCCGAGGGCGTTTCGGCCTCATGGTTTCCCACCACGGGATACCAGGGGTATTCCGTGCCGATGTACTGCTCAAGGGTCCACTTCACATGGTCCGGCGGATCGATGTCGCCTGGGCTGACCATGAAGGCGCCCTCGCCCAGGGCGGCGATGGCCTCGCAGGCTCCGCGGTAGTAATCCTGCGTGTCATAGAGGCCCGGTCCGGCGTACTGTCTCTGATCCACGGTCACCGTGAAGGTGAATGGAGCCGCGGTTCCTGATTGTGCAGCCGTCTGGGCAGGGGAGAAGACCGTAAGCAGGGAGAACAACGCGACCATTGTCAAAAAGGCGAGCTTTCTCATGTTTCCACTCCTTGAATATTTGCCGGATTTACGCCTGATGCTGTTACGCCAGGATATAGAAACAAGTATATTTCTTCGTCTGAGCCCGATCAAACGAGGCCTTTCAGGAAAATCCCACAAATAAGGTGTGATTAAGGTCTCTTTATCGATGGAGAACCTCAATAGCCGGTAACGAGTCCGAACCTTACATGTACTGCTTTCACCATGAAGCTTCATGCAGGACACGTGCTAATCTCTGCCCCCTGAAAGCATCCGGTGCAGCAGGTCCTTTTCCTCTTCATTCAAATGGGCTTCCAGGAGATCAGCCGAGAGGGACTTCGAACGGCAGATCTCCTTGTATGTGTCTACACCGATACGTTTTGTACGTTTTTTCATGGGATCGTCCGTGTCCAGGGCATAAAGGCCGAAACGCAGGTCAAAACCGTGATTCCACTCGTAATTGTCCACGAGGGTAAAATACTGATATCCCTCCACCTGAGCTCCTTCCTGCATCCCCCGGTACAACCAGAACAGGTTCCGTGCCAGGAAAGCGGGGATCATGGAACCATCGTCATCCCCTTCATCCATCCTCAGTCCGTTTTCCATGATGATGATCTTCCTGCCATACCTCTTCGCAAGTTCAAGAACCTCAAACATGCCCCTGGGATAGTCGAATTCGAAGACCATGGACAGGGGCCAGATGGTAAACAGAGGAGAAAAACCGGGGACCAGGGAAAAGGGAAGCCCTTGAACCGTTATCTTTGCATAGTAGTTGATACCGATGTAATCCAGCCGCTGCAGATCAGGGCGGTCCACCTGTTGGCCGTCAAAGTTGACATCCAGCTTGCCCAGGGCAATGGCGTTCAGAAACAGCTCGTTGTAAAGATAGGAAAGGTTCTCAGCGCCGGTGATGTCCAGATCCCTCTCCCCGTCGGCCGGCTTCACCGGGGCCAGGTTGTAGGCGATCCCGATGAAGGAGGCCTTGCCGTCCCCGTCGGCGTCCATGGTGTCGTTTTCCTTGATCGCATCGTACATCCTTGCATGGGCCTCGATCATGCCCAGCAGGGTTGCGCGCGCTTCCTGAAGGCGCAGGTACAGCCCGGGAGGGTTCACCCTTTCGGACGAGGGCAAAACATAACCCGGCAGCATCACGGCAAAGGGCTCATTGATGGTGCTCCAGTTGTCCACCTTGCCCGCAAACTCCCTTGCCGCAAACCCGGCGTATTTTTGAATCTCAGGGATCAATCTTTCAGGATCCGCCCACCCCCTGTTCTCGCACGTCTCGATGTTCCGGTGGCATTCGACACCGTTGTGAATCCAGAGAGGGAGCGTGTAATGGTACAGGGTAACAAGGGGCTTCAACCCCAGCTCGATCATTGCATCGAACATTTGATGATAGCGCTCAATGGACGGCGCATGCGCAACCGCCTTCAGTGCCTCATGGCCCTCGATGCCCTCTGTAGAGGCGGGAAAGATCCGGCTCCACTCGATGGTCATGCGAAACGAATCGTTGGAAAGTTCATGCCTTGCCCGTGCATAGTCCTCGGCGTACAGCTCCCACTGGCCTGCGCTGTCGGAGATGGGGTCACCGCTTGAATACAGCAGGGGGTTGTTGATGATCTCCTCGCTGGTTACCCATTGATACCAGTCCGAGTAGCGATCCTCGCAGGTTTCCGGGGGTTCGGCGGGGCATCCCATGTCATGAACGAAACCGCAGTTGGATGTGCCGAAAAGGAAACTCTCTGGAAACCTCAAACCTTCTGCTTCTGTTTGTTCATGGAAGCGGTTCGATTCATGAGTGCACGCAACAAGCGAAACACAAAAAAGACAGGTCAAGAGTACAATGAACAGGAACCTGTTGCGTCTAGCTTGATCCTGTTGATACATTGCATCTCCTGCCAGGATGAAATCAGAGATTACATCCAGATGTTGGAAATAAATCCGGGTACGACCTCATCCGGCGTGCTCCCACGAGCGTGTCAGCGATTTTGACCGGGTTTGCTTGCGACATCCAGGTCAATCCTTTGGTTCAACCATCCAGGACACCCTGCCCGCAGGGACCTCGAACTCCAGCCAGTCACCTGTGCGCGTCTCAGACACTGTCTGACCGTCAACAGTAACCTGCAGGTCGGGCCTGTCGTTCAGCGATGCAGGCAGCCGGACGGAGATGTTTCCCGGCTGCTCAAAGTCGATGTGTCCGGAGACGGTATCTGCGAGAAACGCGATGCCCACCTGGGGCGTATGGTATTCAAATTCGTTGAAAGGGAGCACAGGGTCGATGAGCAGACCCCGTGCCGTGGTCTCCACGCCGGCCAGCTTGGTGAGAGCGATCAGGGGAATCGCGTGACGATTGCTGTTGGTGAGCGGGAAATTGGCCATGGCGTTGGCAAAGTGGTTCAGTGTCTCCCCCGGGTGATCCGCGTCGAAGGGCATGTACACGTCGGGCCCGGACCAGATCCCATACCAGATCTCAGGGTAAACCTCGGCGTGCCGGTACATGGAGTTGGCCACCAGATCGCGCCACGCATAATGGGGGTCCAGGTGGCCGGCAGCCCAGGTGAACAGCCCGTTGATGGCCATCCAGATGCTGCTGGCACCCGTGCTTTCGGTAAGGAAGTTGTTCTCCAGAGAGGGGTGGGACAAGCGGTTGCCGATCATGGACGGATCTTTCAGCTTCTCCTGAACATTTCTCAGCACCGATTCTTCCTGCTCCCGGGATGCCAGGCCCGAGAGCAGGATCCAGGGGTGATGCTCGAAAAACAGGATCTCAGCGCCAAAGACGCTGCCCAGCCCGTTCCAGCCCCTGTGGAACCAGCTGCCGTTGTACATGTTCGCCACCGCTTCTCCCAACTGCTCCCCCAGGGTCTGGTACTGATCGGCCAGACCGGGTTCCAGGGGCCGGAGCAGATCCGCAACGCGAGGAAAGACATAGGCGGCAAAAGCAGAGCTGAAAGAGGTCTCTGCTTCTTCCGAGTCGTACCTGCCGAGGGACATGGCCACAAGGGGGATGCCGTCGGGCCAGTCACCTGTGCACATCTTGAGCATTCCGTGTTCGCCGATGCCCGTCTTCTCCGTGACAAAGGTGTAGATCAAGGACATACCATAAACAAAAAAAAAAAACTCCCCGGAGGTCACGGGGTAGTACCGGACCTGCTTGTTCAGGAACTCGAAATCGCGGGTCAGCTGGACGTACTCCACGATGGCCCAGAGCAGCCACATCTGCAGGTCGCTCGGGTTGTTGTGAATCATGTTGTCTGTTGGCATGCCGAAGCCGATCACGCCGTAGGCGAGCCGCGCGTCCTCAAAGAACATCAACTGCAGCGCATATTCGATCTGCTCACGAGCCAGTTCCGGCCTGAGCGGCAGGGCGGCGATGGCATTGAGCAGGTTGTCCCGGATGGCAGCGCGCAGGCCCACCAGGTACCCGTAAGCCGAGCCCTGGTCTATGGTGTGAACGCCGCTGTACTCCTCGTAATTGGCTGCCGACAACAGATAGTAGCCGTGCCAGCTCATCTCCCGCGCAATGGCACCCAGCTCCTCATGGTCCGACGAACCATCCGAAAAGGCGCTCCACAGGACCGTGTTCTTCCACTGGTCGGCGGTCTCTTCCAGCGACAGCGCAGGGTCTGTTGACACGCGGTGGAGCAATCCTTCCATCTCCGCATCCGCGTCGTAGGCCACGGCGAATCGCACCCGTGCGTGCTCCCCCGGTCCCAGGTGGAGTTCGCGGGTGAGTTCGGCCACAACCGACCCCCTGTCTGCTCGAAACGGGCCGGCAACCGGGTTCAGGGGATCCCCTGGCAAGGTGCAGAGGCCGGAAGCATCCTCGTGGGGACATCTTTCCAGCCCAAAAGAGTTGGCAGGCCCATCCAGCAACATGAGGGCAAGCGAGCCCGGGTAGTAGTCAGCCTCGGCGGCCTCCTCTGGCGGGCCCACCGGGCCGGGCAGCGCCCCGCTCCTGGCCCGTGTATCCACAACGATACTGTTGTTGTCTGGATTGTAGGTTGCTTCCTGCTCGAAGAAACGCATGAGCCTGTCTCGCACGCGTTCCGACATGTCCGACAGCAGCCCGTACATGCCCAGGGGCGACCAGGTGATCTGCTGCATGCCCCCGTCCCAGGTTTCCCGGACCCGTACGGTCTTGCGGAAGGGCGAACGGTTTTCGATTCGGTGTTCGATCATCAACACCGGCAGGTCACCATAAGGTGCGAATACCGTTCTCACATGGGTCACGTCCCCGCTTTGGTTCTCCCGTTGGACATAGCCCATGCCGAAGATGAGGGGAGCCTTTGGCTCCATGACCTCATGCCCGTCTATGTTCACTTGGTATCGTCCTTCTCGGCTCACCCACTTCGGCCCGCGGGTTGCATCGAAGAAGCGCAGTCGTCCGTCCACATAGGCCATGGCTGCGATTCGGAAATTACCCACCTGATGCCAGTGGTCCGTGGCGACGGCGGGCCTGCCGTTCCACGTGATGTTGTAACGGCTCAGCGCCTCATCCTCGGGCGGAACGTAACGGTAGGCAGGCAGACCGAACGGGTCCTGGATCCAGCGCCCGAACGCCCCGCTGCCCGCGGAGGAAAAGCCCACGGGCGGTGAAGGACTCGTGGGGCCTGGATCCTCGTGACCGGATCTGCAGGCGCCTGGGAGGAGAATCAAGATCACCAACAGGTATCGGATGTTGTGAAAGCGCATGCCATCCCTCAATGGAACCTTTTGAGCAGACCCTGTGAGCTTCTTCTCAGAAGGTTCACGACGCAATCATTCTTTTTTTTATCGCCTCACTCGGAATGCATCTCCGTAACGCTTCCATCCCCTGCAATGTGGAACGTCCGGATATCGGCTCCCTGGCGGACGGGCAGCACAAAGGTCCTTGGAGAGCCGGCCCACGCAGTCGTGTGGAGAATCATCTCGGCTGGCGGCTCCCGGGCCGGTGGGCGAAGCCTCAAGACGGCACCTGAACCGTCCCCGCGTGCCTCAAGATCCAGGGAGGTCTCTCCAAAGCTCGTGGGCATCTGATGCAGCCGTGTTGCGTCCCCTGGTTTGATCCACTGGGCAGGGAGGCCTTCCAGCAGGTGCAGCGCTTCCCCTCTCTCCAGAACGATCAGGTGCCGGACAAAGCGGATGAGCTCCGCGCTTGCCCAGTTGTGGGGCATGTCTCCCGTGGTGGCCTCTCCCCCTGCATCCCGGGGGCGCTGCTCCTCGACCCAGGTCTCCGTGGGGGAAGCATGGTTGGCAAAGTTGTACAGGGTTCGGATCGCCTCCTCCCTCTGACCCATCCAGAGCCATGCATGTCCGTAGAAGGAGGCCAGGTAGGTCCACACGCCCTGGCTGTCCCACCCCGAACCGTAGGGGATCCCCTCGGCTTCCGTTGCCCTGAGCATGGCCATCATCCCATCCGCGAACGCGCACCCCGGATCGTAGAGCCGGCCCGGAAACACGGAGTGGCAAAAGGCCCACTGCGCCTTGTTCGGGGTTTCGGTCCCGGTGCGAACGATCGGCAGGTACTCGTTGCCGTGTTCGTCCGTTCGGAGAAATCGTAGTCGGTCCGTCTCAAAGGCGGCAAGGTAGTCTTCGTATGCCTGCCGCCATTCCGAGGCGATTTCCTCCTTCCCCATCCAGGCGGCCGCCTCGGCCGCGGCCTTCATCCCTGTGAGGTTCCAGTAGTCGTTGGAGTATTCGGGCAAGGGACACAACGGCAGTCCCAGGCCGCCGTCCGTGTAGCCGGGGGGCATCATTCCGCCGCCCCTCACGAGCAGGAGCTGGATGTAGGCAACGAGCTTCTCCAGCCTGGGCCACAGTTCCTCGAGCCAGGCCCTGTCCCCTGTGAGACGTGCGTGCCGGTAGAGGATCCAGGCGGCAATGCCCATTTCCTTGTGATAAAAGGGAAGGATGTAGATGCTTCCGTCCGGCCTCTGCTTGCTCATCAGGTACTCAATCCCGCTCCTGGCCTCCATGGCGCTTCCGATGTAAGCCGCGGTCTCCAGTATGAAGGCCGCGTCCACCACCCACAGGCCGTTGTACACGCAGCAACCCACCTGAAAAGCAGGGAGACCGTCGATGATGTCCCTGGCCTGAAAGATGTTACGGATCGAGGAATCCAGGAGATCCTGCATGCTCGCATCCGGGACCTGGATGTTGCCGAACCGATCCCAGTTCTCCCAGAAATCGATGGTCCCGCTGCGCAGGGCAAGGGCCTCCTCCACACTGGAAGGCAGGTCGTCGGCGCCGGGCCCTGCAACGCCGATGGCCACAACCCTCTCCTCTCCCGGCCCCAGTTCGGTCTCGTCAAAGGACAGAGATGCACCGTGAGCGCCGGGTGATACCACCCGTCTTTGACCCAGATTTCCAAGGACCGAAAGTGTCGGCACGGCCCGGCGGACCGATGAAGCGGTGTTCCTGATGAACATCAGGATCATGTCGTTAAAGGGCCCCTCGTGGGACCCGCTTCCCGGCGCCGCCCGGAACACCTCCGTGAGAAGTTCAACTCCGTCCTCCCTCCGGAACCTTGTCTGAACGATGGGAACCCTGCCCGAGTAGAGCGAGTTACCCAACCACTCGAGATCACCATCCACGGATGCCTGGAGCCTGGACAGGAAAACTTGGTTCACGGTGAGCCCCAGCAGGTAATCGAACATCAGGGTCCCGTCCATGAATGCGAGGGGCTTGTCGGCATCGTCGGGAAGGCAGATGGCGGTCACCCAGCGGGCAGGTGCGTACTCGTGATCCACCACCAGCGGTTCTTTGAGGTCCGGCCTCGCATCAGGCGCCACACCCCTTTCGTTAGCGCACGAGGACAAAAGGGAGAACATTGCAACAAGGAGGGAAAACACGGCCAGAGGCACCTGTCCCATCCTGAGAAGCATGGCAGGTCCCCATAGGCTGGGAAGGTTCGGGCATTCCGTCAATGGCGGATGAGATCTTGCAAGCGTCATGATGAAAACATCGTCGCTCATGAATTGCCCAAACCATACCACAGCCTCTGTTGACATGCACGAACAAAGGGTTGTGCACAGGGCCGGAGCTTGATGTCTGGCTTCACATCCTGCATTCTAGCCCGCATGTTCCATTCTCGTTTCAAGATCCAGCTTGCTCAACAGGAGTTTCGTCCATGGCAATCAGCTCTGCTTCAGCAACCTTCACGCGTTATGCCGTACAGGATCCCACCGGAAAAGACTTCTGGTCCTTTGTGGACAAGGGGCTCAAGGCCGGCCGGTTCAAGGGGGTTTCCGAGGAGGAGGCCCAGGGGGCGGGGTTTGCCTCATGGGACGATCTGTTTGACACGACCTTTGATTACAGCTCGTATCACAAGGCCGAGTATGTGGCCTTTCAGTACCGTGCGGACAGGAGGAAGATCCCCCCCATCCTCATGCGGCAGCAGCTCAGGGAGGCGGTGGAGGAATATCGGAAAGAGAATGAGGGGAGGTGGCCCTCGAAGCGGGAAAAGGAGGTCATCCGGGACAAGGTCCTCGAACGTCTCATGGCTCGTGTGCTGCCTCACCCTTCGGCCTGTGAGGTGGTGTGGAACCCGAAGAAAGATTGGATGATCGCGGGGAGCACGAGCAGGAGGATGCTGGACACCCTTGGGGAGCACCTGGAGAGTCACTTGAAGATACGGCCTGTTCCTCTCTACCACGTTCAGTGGGCCCTTCGCGTTCTTCCCAAGGGAGGGTCCCAGCTGGGCGCCCTGGCTTCCCTGGTCTCCCCTGAATCGGTGGAGGCGCGCGTGGAGGGGCGCTTCCTCGGGTGCGAGTTCCTGACCTGGTTGTGGTTTCTTCTCGAAAACCAGGGCGGTACGGTTCAGTTTTCAGAAGGCCGTGAAGCGGAAATCCACCTGGGAGAGAGGTTGACCCTCAGCCGTCCGGATGACATCAGAGAAAAGATTGTGTGTACCACCCCCACCGTTGCCCTGTATGAAGCGCGGACCGCCCTGCAGAGGGGAAAGATGGTGGAACAGCTCGAGCTGCTCATCGTGGTTGGAGAGAAGGAATACGCTTTCAAGCTGGATTCCGAGCTCTGGGCCGTGAGAGGCCTGAAGTGCCCGCGACAGATGCCTGCCCGGGATGACGGGGACCCGGACGGACGTTTTCTCGAGAAGATGTACTTCATCGAAGAGGTCTTCGCATGCCTGGATGTGCTCTACGAGCGGTTCCTCATGCAGAGGCTGACCAGGGAGTGGGGCTCCAAGACCCTGCCCGCGATGAAGCGCTGGACGGAGACAGGAGAGGACTGACGGACTGGCGTACTTACCCGTACGTCGCAGTGACGAAGGGTGAGCGTAACTCACGTTTTTCAGCGGCCTGCTACCCCCCCTTCTTCCTCTCGATCTCCTTGTTCTGATTATTCATGATGACCATGTCGAGAAGGTCCTGGATGTCCTGTGGAAGTGGGGTAATCTCTTTCCCTGTGGTGAGGGCATAGTAGTAGATCTTTGCCACCTTCTCCAGGAGCTCCGCATTGTGCTGGGCGGTGGGCAGGTCGATGCCGAGGCTGAGCGCCCCGTGGTTCTGCAGGATGTAGCAGTAGGCCCGGGTGTCCACCCTGGCGGTTATGTTGTCCAGGAGCTGCGGGCTTCCCGAGAGCCCATACGGGATCACCTCCACGCTCTTGCCGATGTGGGTGGTCACCTCGTCAAAGAGAGAAGGGATGGGTTCGTTGATGATGGAGAAGACGCTGGCAAAGGGCTGATGCGTGTGGATCACCGCATTGATGTCGAGCCTCTTCTTGTAGACCGATATGTGCATGGCGGACTCAAGAGAGGGCTGCAGGCCGTTGTCCACCACGGGATTGAGATCGAAATCCACCACACAGATCTCATCAGGAGTCAGTTCGGCATAGGCACGCTGAGACGGGGTCACTGCGATGCAGTCCTTTCCCTCGATGCGTACCGATGCATTCCCGCCGAGTCCCAGGATGAGTCCCTTGTCCATGAGATCCAGGATGCAGTCCAGCACCGCTTTCCGGTAGTCCGCGTATTGCCCGCTCTTCATGGGTTGCCTTCTCCTTTAATGAGGATGGTCGGAACGTCCGGGGTGAGGTGGATGAGCCGATAGCGCCCTAGCTAGAGATAGTCCACTCCGTTCCTCCAGTCAACTTGCTGATGTAGCCCCGGGTCGGAAACATCCCCGGGGGATGCCTGGAGAGGTGAAGATCCTCCGGAATCGAGTCATGTGCCTGGATGGAACCTAGTCTTCCGGGCCGGAATGCTTTCCTTCTTCCCGGATGATGACCGAAGGTGCGCTTCCGGGGATTCGCTCGGCCTTGAAGCCCTCCATCACAAGGTCTTTCACGTCTTCGCAAATCAGGGCAGCCCGCCGGTCCGCCTTTTCAAAGCCTACCTGTACATTGTGAAACTCGAGGCCTTGTACGTGACGGCAGAAGAATCCGTATGCAGGGGGCGTCCCCGGGACGATGTAAGGGGGATCCGGATAGACGCCGTCGCTCTCCCTGATCTCCGGAACCGGCAGGTAGGAAGAAAGGAGATGACCGCCTCCCCGGCAGGTGATGTTCAGATCCTGCAGCCGGATGCCTCCTCCGGCACAGCTTCCGGATACGGCCGTGATGAGGGATGCACCGAGGCCCGCTCCTCCCGTGGCCGTGACGTTACGGATCAGGATGTCACCCACCTCTCCGATGGGCGGGTTCTCCGGTGTTCTCAGCCTGTCTCCCAGCCGGATGAAGATTGGATAGCCGGTATTCTTCATTGAAATGTTGGAATAGAGAATCCCGTCGAGCGTTCCCCCGTCCACGGACATCATGGAGAGTCCGGCAAAGGAAGGAAGCCCGGGAAGGTTCTGGATCGTGCAGTCGCGAAGGACGATGTTCCTGAAATCGCCCACTGACTCGGTGCCGATTTTGAGCGCGTTGATAAAGGTGGAAAGCAGGCAGTTCTCCACCAGGACGTTCTCGCAGGGTCTTCGGTATCCGAGGATGTAGGAGCTCTTGACGGCAATCGCGTCGTCCAGGGACTTGATCTCCGTGTTGGTAATCGTGACGTTGCGGCTGCAAACCGGGTCGATTCCATCCACGCGAACCTCCCGGGCCGTGTATCCATCGATGAGCACGGCATCGCACCCTGCAACGAAGATCGACTCGTCCGGTGCATGCACGACCGTGACGTCCTTGATAAGGATGTTCCTGCACAATTTGAACGCGATGGGCTTTGCACCCCGCTGAAAGAGTTCATCGTCGATCTGATACATGATGGTGCTCAGGACCCACCCAAAGGGCGGCGGCGGACTCGTGTCCATCCCCGGCCAGGGGTCGAATGCGTCGCTGCCGTCGATGATCCCCGGGCCGATGACGGCCACGTTTTCCAGGTTCTCTCCCCAGATGAGGCTGTGCTGGATATGGCTTTGTGACGAGTCCTGATAGTCGCTCCACGGGTTGTCCTCCCGCGGGTCGTATTCCCGCATGACCCGCGTGCCCCTCAGGACGGCGTCCCGTTCGAGCTTCAATGTCACATGACTCTTCATGTGAATCGAGCCGGAAAGAAAGATGCCCGGGGGAAAGCGCACGGTCCCGCCCCCCTGATCGCTGCAGGCATCGATCGCGGCATTGATGGAGGCCGTGTCCAATGTCTCCCCGTCTCCCGCTCGCCTCTTGCCCTCAGGGTTGCCCGGGTGAGTGCATAGGTCCGGCCGGCACCGCTCATGCTGCTCTCATGGACCCTTGCCTCACTTTCCATGCTCTCGGCATGCCACGTCTCCTGAAACACGTCCCGGTCCAG
>CAZSUQ010000094.1:0-11390 GCA_964609935.1 uncultured Thermodesulfobacteriota bacterium
GCCGCGACCTGCCACCAGGCCGGGTAGAAGGGGAGGTGCAGCACCTTGGAGAGTCGGTTGTTGCGGGCTTCTCTTTCTTTGGCCGAATCGATGGAGATCACGCCGTTCGTTTCGATTCGCGTGAAAACAGGAACCGCCCGCATCGATTGCGGCCCCTCCCACGTCACCTGCAACAGCACCCCCTCCCTGTTGCTTCCGGAAAGCGTGGAGAAAAACGTTTTTTTCACGCCGTTGGGTTCTTCCAGCGTCCATTCGAATTCATCGAAAAGAAAGTTGCCCAGGCTGTACGCCACCATTCCCTTTGGAAACCTCTCCACCCCCTGGATCACATGCGGATGATGCCCAAGGATGAGATCCACTCCGGAATCGATCATGCTTCGTGCAAGCGTTCTCTGCTCCCTGGTGGGATACAGGTATTCTTCTATCCCCCAGTGGATGAGGAGGATGAGCCTGTCCGCCTTTCCTTTGCAGTTCCGGATCTGATCCAGGGTTTCCTCTTGTTCGAAAAAGGCCACACCGGGACGTGTATCCGTGGCGTAACACGGCGAGGAAACCTCGACAGAGGACCTGGCCAGGAAAGCCAGGCGCCCCCCGCCCTTCACATCGAGGAACCTGGCCGCACAGGCCTCTTCCCTGTTCTTTCCTGCACCTACATGCAGAATCCCTTCCGACTCCAGGCATCGGATCGTGCTGAACAGACCCTCTTCACCATGGTCCATCATATGGTTGTTGGCCAGGGTCACAAGACCGATCCCGGCCTCCCTCATCCGTTTCGCCCAGTCCGGAGTTCCACGAAGCGTACATTTGCCTTCCGCTGCCTCGCCGTTGGAAACCAGGGGATTCTCGAGGTTTGCAATGGCCAGATCCGCGCCCTGAAAAAGAGAGGCGACCGAAGAAAAAACCTCCCCGGTGGACTGGTCGGCAAGCGAGCCCGGAAAAGCGATGTCGCCCACTGCGGCAAGGGTGATGGGATAATGCATAGGCTCCCGTGTTTGTTGAGAGGGAGGGGCGCAGGGCCCCATTCGATTGTTCAACGATGCCGGGTTCAGGGTGTAGGTCTGGAACCGTCCGTCAAGGGGAAAAACTTGCAACCGTACGCCCTGCTCGTTCTGTCAGAGTAGCTCCGGTAACGACCGAACATCATAGCGATGTAGATGTTTCCTGCATCTTCATACCCCAGACGATAAGCAACGCGCCGGGCATTCAGGTTGTGTGCCTCCATAAGGCTGAGGAACCCCTTGAAGCCTCTTTCCGTGTATTCCTTGCATGCCAGGGCCATGCCGAAAGCATGAAGTCTTTTTCCTCTGTAGCGAGGATCTGTGAATCCCTTATGCATGTATTTGTAGGTGCCGTCAAAGGCGAAGTAGATATCCTTGCGCACGTGTGCAGGTTCACTGGTGTACCAGCCGTAGTTGCATAGAACATCTCCGTCCAAGGCCGCGTAGCATTCCTCCCCATGCGCCAGTGCATCCTCCACGAACTCCTCGGACATGTCATTGTCCGGTTCCTTTGCATAGTGCCGTGCCTGGTCTGCATCCAGAAAACCAAACCAATATTCCGAGGGCTTCTCAAGATAGACAGGGGCAAGATCGCCCAGAAGGAGCTTGATCACCTTGTAAACAGAGAACGGTGTAACGCGGTTGGTCGCATCGTAGAACAGGCAGTAAGCGGCTGCCGACAGGCCGTCCTTTTGTTTGATCTTAACGGTTCTGTCTACAACCATGTAAACAGGGTTCTCTTTGATCAGACTCATGGAATCACCTCTTCATATAACTTTTTCAATCGGATGGACATGGTCTCAGCGCTGTAATGCCTGAAAGCCGAATCCTTTGCCCTTTCCGCCAGACCATGAAATTCATCGGCGTGAGTCATCACGTCCCGCATTCCGTCAGCCAGTGCCTCCACGTTACCGGGCGGAACCAATCTCCCGAGTCTTCCCTGATCCAGCACCTCGGGGATGGCTCCCACCTCTGAAGCCACGACGGGAATTCCGGCGAGCATGGCCTCGATGATTACACAGGGCAACCCTTCCCTCAGGGAGGGCAGGATCAAGATGTCTGCAACGTCATACACCCATGCCACGGGATTGATCGCGCCGCAGAGGTGCACAAGCCCTTCAAGCCCCAGTTGCGCAACCTCTCCCCTGAATTTCTTCTCCTGAGGCCCGGACCCGGCCAGCAGGAGCCTCATGTCCGGGAAATCCTTTTTCAAGGATGCAACCGCTTTGAGCAGAAACGAGAGCCCTTTGTCCTCCGTGATCCTCCCCACAGCACACAAGGTGGGATTCCCCTTGTAACCGGAAAGAGGGTTTCGACCCTGCGGGCACTGAAGGACAGAGGGGTCCACCCCGTTGGGAATCACACGAATCCTCTCGCCCGGGACTTTCTGTTCCTCGAGATGCTCCGCCAGGGGGGGGCTGACCACATGCACCCGGTCATACCTGGGGAGCAGAACACGCTCAAAGATCTCCAGGTAAACGCGTTTCTTCCAGCTCTCGCAAGTGCTTCCGTGAGCCGTGGCAACCGTTTGCACGGGCAATCCCCGCGTGCCTGCCAGGCCAAACACTGCGGAACGGAGATCGTGCACATGAACAATATCGGCTTCCCACTCCTGCAGCCTTTTCTTCAATCGTTTCATGGCAGAGAGGTCAAGGGTATGGTCTGCATGGAAGGCATCCGCCTTCAGCCCCAGCCCTTCCGCCGCATCCAGGAGGAGCCTGCCCACTTCCCCGCTGTCCAGGATGGAGACGATTCTTGGCTCGACTCCCATTTGCGCCAGTGTCTGTGAGCTCCCCAGAATGATCCGTTCCGCCCCGTAGAGGCCGCCGCTGTCCCTCAGGTGCACGACCTTCAGAGGTTTCGAGGTTTTGCGTTCCTTCTTCATGGTCACCCGGGCGGCCTCACCTCTTCTGTATTTGAGAGAAACCCTTCTCAACAGGGTTCAAACTCAACCCTTTGTTCACCCTGCGTGTGAAGCCCACAGAGGCATCGTTTTCTTCATGGAATCCCATCGACAATCCTGCCCGGCCACGTTAGTTTTCCCTCAGCCTCGATTCGAAAGCAACCCCTGCACCGGGCCGGAAAGCTTGCTAACATCTTATTTTTACTGTAGGATTCTAAACCTCCCGATGGAAATCATCAACTTCCCGTTCTTGGCAAAGAAATGGAGTGAAAGAGAGAGCCGTGAGCAAGAGAATCTGGGTCGCATGGCTCCATCACAGGCGTAACCTGGAACTCAGCCAATCCTTCCGGGCATACCTTCACCAACTCCTCTGGGAGGGTCCTTCCCTCCTGCGCTATCCGCTCCTCACCATTCGAACCCTTTTTCTTTTGCTTCGGGAACGACCCGATATCGTGTTCGCCCAGAATCCTTCCGTGGTCCTGGCGTTCCTGCTGGCACGATGCAGGGGCGTCATGAAGTTCCGACTCGTGGTGGACGCTCACAACGCCGGGCTGGAACCCATGGAGGGGAGGTCCAGGCTGTTGAACGGCTTGGCCAGGGCCGTTATCAGGAAGTCCGATCTCACCCTTGTGACCAACGAGGCGCTGGTAAGCGTCGTCACCGGGAACGGTGGAAGAGGCTTTGTCCTGCCGGATTCCATCCCCAGGTTCCAGGACGTTTCTCCAGCGGTTCGGAAACTCGAAGGGGAAAACAATATCCTGTTCGTCTGCACGTTCGCCTCTGACGAGCCCTACATGGAGGTCATCCGGGCCGCTCGCGGCTTTGGCCAGGATACGATCTTTCATGTGACCGGCAATTACCACAAGGCCGGATTGCAACCGGAGGATGTTCCGGCCAACGTGCGGCTCATGGGATTCGTGTCGGAAGAGGCGTACGTCTCTATACTTTTTTCAGCGGACGTGATCCTGGATTTGACCACACGCGAAAACTGTCTTGTGTGCGGAGCCTACGAAAGCGTGGCAGCAGGGAAGCCGCTCATCGTTTCGGATACCAAGGCCCTGCGGGCGTATTTCTACAAGGGTGTTCTTTATACCAGGAATTCCGCTGAGCACATCGCAGAGAACACGAGAAAGGCTCTGGAACAAAAGGAAACCCTGACGGAGCAAATCAAGGAACTGAAGCACGAACTCGTGGAATCATGGCAACAGACGCATCAAGCCTGTGAGGCATTGATCGCATCCCTCCATCAGGAAACGGATTGAACAAGGGGCTTCCATCCTAATCTTTTTCGTTTGATGAGCCGAAAAGGATCAAAAGATTTTCTTTTTCAACGTGGAAGAGAAGGGAAGAACATGCCGGAGATCAAGTTAGGCCTTGTGGGATGCGGCGCTGTTGCAGAGCGGTACTATCTGCCCATCCTTCAGGAGCACCCCGAGATCTGCAAGGGGCTCCATCTGGTGGACAAGAACGTGGACCAGGCAAAGGGACTGGCAGAGCAGCTGGACGGCGCTCGCTACACGGATGATTACAACGAGATCCTGGACAAGGTCCAGGGGGTTATCGTTGCCGTCCCCCACCAGCTCCACTACAGGATCTCCATGGACTTCCTGAAAAGCCGCTGCCACGTGCTGTGCGAAAAGCCTCTGGCCGAGTCCCCTGAGCAGGCAGGCGAGATGATCCTCGAGGCGGAAAACAACGGTGTGGCGCTTGCCGTGAACTACACGAGAAGGCTGTTTCCCTCAAGCAGGCGAATCAAGGAAATCATCGCCTCGGGTGAGATCGGAAAGGTATCCGCCCTTCGATATATCGAGGCCATGGCCTTTGGCTGGCCCTCTGCCACCGGCTTCTCCGTGAACCCGGAAGCATCGGCCAAGGGGGTGCTCCTGGACGTGGGCCCCCACATCGTGGACCTGATCTGCTGGTGGCTCGATGCAAAGCCTGACCTGCTCTCCTATGAAGACGATTCCTTTGGAGGGCCCGAATCGGTTGCACGCGTGAAGGCCAGGACCGACACATGTACCGTGGAGGTGCTGATGAACCGCTTCTATGACCTGGACAGCCGGTTCGAGATCAAGGGGGAAGCGGGCTCCATCGAGGGGGCTGTCTACGGCTGGGAGGATGTGGTTGTTCATGACCGGTCCGGCAAACGCCGGTCCATCAAGATGAAGACCAAGGAAAAGCTGTATTCGGATTTTGTCAGGCCTGTATTCGCCAACTTTTTGGAGGTGATCGCCGGGACGGAAAAGCCCCTGGTCGCTGGGGCCGACGTCATGACATCCATCGAGTTCATCGAGGCGTGCTACCAGAACCGCTCTCGATTCCGGCTTCCCTGGTATGAAAACCTGGAGGAAACCCTTGTCTGAAAACGGAAAGATTCTTGTCACAGGTGCAAGCGGGTTCATTGGAGGCCGCATCGTCGAGGTTTTTCATCTGGCGGGCGCGCAACCGATTCGTGCAGGAATCCGAAGGTGGTCCAGTTGCGCACGCCTCGGGAGGTTTCCCGTGGAGATCACCCGGTTCGACCTGATGGAGACGGATCAGGTTGAACGGGCCCTGGACGGGGTCACAGCGGTGGTTCACTGCGCCAAGGGCACAAGGGAGGAAACGGTTCAGGGAACGGAAAACCTGTTGAATGCGGCCTTGAAACAGGGCGTGGACCGCTTCGTGCACTTCAGCACCGCAGACGTGTACGGGGAGGCTTCCGGAGAAATCGATGAGACCTTTCCCTTCCAGTCAACAGGGACCGAGTACAGCGAGATGAAGATCGAGGCGGAAGAGCGCTGCTGGGCGTTCCTCGAAAAAGGGCTTCCCCTGACCGTCCTGAGGCCCACCATCGTGTACGGTCCGTTCAGCGGCGGCTGGACGGTCTCCATTGCCGAGCGCCTCATCCAGGGTGTTTGGGGCAAGTTCGAGAAGTATGGGGAGGGCAAATGCAACCTCCTCTATGTGGACGACCTGGTCCGTGCGGTGAGCATTGCGCTCCGGAACGAAAACGCGCTGGGGGAGGCCTTCAATGTGAGCGGGCCGGAGGTGACCACCTGGAACGACTACTTCGATCGCTTCAACCGGAAGCTCGGACTGCCGACCTTACGGGAGATCAACACGGTCCGGTCCAATCTCCGCACCCAGGCCATGGAGCCGGTGAGAATCCTCGGGCGATTCCTGCGAGACCACTACGCGGTGCCGCTGAAAAAGCTCTCCCAAACCTTTGACCTGGCCAACACGCTCATGCGCAGAACCGAAAAGGCCATCAAGACCACGCCGGCCCCCGCCGAGATGAAGCTGTTCGGCAGGGATGCGGTCTACCGCATCGAAAAAGCCAGGGAACGGATCGGGTTTCAACCGAAAACGGACATCGATTCGGGGCTTGAAACCACGGTCCAGTGGCTGAAGCACCAGGGGTTTCTTCTCTAGGCGGATTCAATCCCCGCGAGGGGCTCATCCTGCTTGAGGCTCACGCAGGCTCGGCATCCGATTCATCCTCTTCCTCTTCCTCTTCTTCTCCCGAACCCAGCGCATCCACGGCCGCCACAAGGCCCACGGACATGGCCCCCATCACGTACCAGTAGAAATAGTACAAACCGTGAGACGCCATGCTGATAATCAACCTTACGATCAACGACGCTTGTATGCCCAGGGCCATGAAGTACAGCAGGTGCTTTTCGTCTGCGATCTCAAGGAGCCTTCTCTTCGCGCGGATCGTATTCACAAAGATCTGCCTGATGAGCAGAATCCACACAAAGGTCCCTGGTATCCCAAGATCTCCGATGACTTCACCGTAGATATTGTGGGCCTGCATGCCCCACCCGAAATAACTCCTTCTGGCCACTTGGTAGCAGCCTGGACCGACACCGAGCAGGTTGCCCTTTTGCAGCATGCCGATCCCGTGTGTCAGCCCCAGCATTCTTTCCACCAGGGTGTCGCCTTCTCCAATCCTCGAGGCCGTATGACTGAATTGGGTGAATGCGAACAGAACCACCACAATGGCCGCCACGACAAGGCCCACCCTGGCCTTGTTCTTCGAGAACCAGAACAGAACCATCCCGAAGAACAGGAATCCCACCACCCCCCCCTTGAGCCGCTTCCAATGAGTGCAACCCCGAACACGAAGAGGGAAACAACGCCAAGGATCCGGATGATGCGATTCTTGTTCTGGATCGTCAGGTAATAACCGATGGGTATCATCTGATTCATGTTGTTTGCCAGTGCAACATGACCGGACAGAATACCGAGATCGCTGATGTAGTTGGTGCCGTACATATGTTCCTGGCCGCTCGTGCCCGTGAAAACGCCATAGATCGGCTCGTAGGCCAGGTAGACGAACATCAACAGGAATCCAAGCACGAACACCTTCAAATCGTCCTGCGTGGAAAGGCTGCCGACACAGACCCCGTAGAGCACGAGCACCTTGATGAAATGGTAGACGGCATTGTCCCATGCAAACTGCCTGTCCCAGGCCATGAAGTAGGAAAGAACGACACATCCGATGAATGCCGCAAGGTACCCGTTATAGCGGTTGTTTCCTATGGAAATGGCTTTAAACAGGTCCCCTCTCAAAGCAAGCATGATGAGCACGAGAATCCCCATGGTCAGCTCGGCCTTCATGGTTGCGTAGATGGGGTAATAAGCGCTCACCTTGGCGTAGACGAGCACCATATAACCGATCGCTGCGTATGCCGGTCTCCTGACCCCGAGGAGAAGCAACAGGGGTGGGAAAATCGCGCTTAGAATTCGCAGGTCTGCTGGCGTAGGCATAGGGCTTCTACGTGCTTAACGTGAAGGATCGTTATCTTTTCTGAGAACGCTTATGATATTGGTTCGAAGCTTCTTCCCGGAATCCGTGAGCAGAAACCGGATCCACATCAATTCCAGTAACACCAGGGGGAAAAGCATAACGAGCTGAGCCGAACTTGCAAGCAAATGGATCCGCTCGACGCGGAACCCGCTGGCAGCGGCCAGAGCCTCGATCCTTTTCGCCGAATTCGCTCGATAGTAGGTCGGGAACACGTCCTCTTCCTTTCGCCCCTGTAAATAGCTGATCAAGTGGGTCTTGAAAGCCTCGGGGATGGCCCTTGCCAGGAGCGTCGTGTATCCCAGGTTGTTGGGTGTATGAAAGACAAAAAGCCCGCCCGGCTTGAGAACCCTGTTGATTTCTCGGAATTGAACATCAGGGTTCTCCAGGTGTTCCACCACCATGTTGGCGGACACGAGATCGAGCGAACGGCTCTTGAAGGGAAGCTCCAGGACATTTCCTCTCACCCGAAGCTGAATGCTCTTGTGTTTCTTGAGTGAATGGAAGTCGTAATCCAGCCCGATGATCGTGGCACAGGAGCGAACCAGATCCCGCTCTTGATCGAACCGCCAGCTCGGCAAAAGGCGATGTCCGCAACCGATATCCAGCCACCGGTTCTTGTTCCCGTGGGAAAAAAGGGTATCCTCATAAAAAACCTGTGCATATTTCAGGCCTGGAGCGAGCCGCTGTTCGAACCGCCAGTAGAGCTGAAACAGTTGATGTCGAATGTCCACTCTTTTTCCCTCAGCGTTTTCCCTGTATCGAACAGGTTTTCGGATCCGTCGATTTCATGAAGGTCCCTCGGGCCTGACGTGGCAGCGTACTTCCTGAACCTTGCCGGAATTCGGGTTTCTTGGGATCTCGGTCACAACCCTGACCTTGACCTCTGTCTCTGCACCGAGAAACTCCTGTGTCTTCTGAACCACCCTTTTCCTCAACGCTTCACAAAAACCCTCTGTGACCACAAGGACCAGGGTGACTTCTTTCCTCTTTTCTTGAACGATCTGCAGATCCCTGATCTCCGGGACATCCTGAAACATGTCGAGAAGAAGAAGGCCGGGGACAAGGGAGCCGTCTGATCCGTAGAGTAGATCCGAAACGCGTCCCTCCAGTCGTTCCAGCAGCGGGAGGGGAGACCCGCAGGGACAGGGCTCTTCGGAAAGGCGTCCCCTGTCCCCTGTGCGATTGCGAACGAGCGGCATGCCGCGATTCAGCAGGTCCGTCACCAAGATGTCTCCCGCTTCGGTACGGACCGCTCCCTCCTCCCTCGGAGAGATTTCCAGGTGAACACTCCCGGTGTCAATGTGATACCCCCTGTGCTCTTTGCACTCAAAGCCGATGCAGCCGTGTTCTCTTGTGCAATACAGATTGAAAACCTCTCCGGAAAAGGTTTCCTGCAAGAGGACCCTGTGCTCTTCCGAGAGTCGCTCCGCCGTACAGATGACGGTTCTCACATGAATCGGATCCAGGCCTTCCTCGCGGATGAGCCTGGCAAGCTCCGCCATGGCATTGGGATAGCCGTAAAGGACATGCGGCCTGAACGCCTTCACCCGATGGTAATAGTCACGCAACAGTCCCGTATCCATCCTGTTGCAGCAAAGGGTTTCCCGGCCGAGAGAATACCTCCGCAACCGTCCCTTCCAGCCCGGGCTTGCCTCGGGCGCCTGCAGGTCACGGGATGCGCCCCAGATCAATCCCACACGGTCGCCCACATAGTGGTTGCAGCGCTCCAGGATCGCCAGCTGGTGCCCTACCCTCCGGGCCGTACACGATCGATCCGAAAAGAACGAGGTTGGATTCCCGCTGCTTCCACCCGTGTAGCTCCGTACGAGATCCTTCCCGTGGAAGGCCGATGAGACCATCCTGTCCTTCTCTTTCTCGATGATATCCTTGGTCACGACAGGCAGACGGCCCAATTCTCCAACGTGGCAAATCGAAGCGGGCTGAAACCCCAGTTCCCTCCATAACGAACCGTAGTAAGGGGACGTCTTGTAGGCATGGCCCAATATGGATCTCAACCTCCTGAAGGATTCCCTTTCCTGCTCAAGCCGATCGAGCCGAAAAAAACGATGGAATCCTCTTCTGTGAAGATAAACGGTCGGCTGGTGGTCCCTTAGGGTAAAGCCGTAATACCCGAGGCTTCGCACCCTGCGCTCAATGGACTCTCGAACCCCCATTGTCCGAATCCTGTTTCCGTGGCGTTCTTCCATGGATCGATTTGAAAGAATGAAGTGTCAACCCGTTCCGGATGCTTCTTCAACCTCCCTGCGATCATACCAGAGATCACGAAAAATACGATAGGAATTGGACCTCCCACGGGCACGCTTCAGCACAACGGCGGGGGCAATTTGAAGGGCGGGTACGCGCTTGCGGAGGAGAGCCGGTCCGAACCCGGTTTCATGTTAACGAATGTAACAATCATCCAGCGGCCATTCCCGGTACTCGTTCTTCCAGATGCGGGTCAGGTCCTGATCAATGATCTCGTGAATCTTGGTCCGCCGCTCTTTCAGCATCCGCTGGCTGATCTTTTCCCTGTGAAAATCCATCAATGCGTCGTCAAAGGGATACACCTCCGGATTGACGAACCGAACGGCTCCGTCGCAGTCACGCGCGGTGATCAGGGCGTTCCGGTTGTACTTGCTGGGTGAAAAAGGGATATCCAGCGAACCGTTCTGGAAGGCCAGGATCGCTCCCCGTGCAAGAGAGCCCCTGCCGAGCCTTTCGACCTCCCCGATGATCGCAGAGACCTGCCGCTCGAGGATGCGCATTTCCATGCTCACCGCCTCCCGGTTCACCTCAAGGTCCCTTGCCCTGGAAACGCCGATCTTGGTGAGATGGAGGGCGGTCACGTTGTCCTCCTTGGACGGGATCTTGAAGGACTCCACAGGGCTCTTGACCATGAAGCGCGTTGCCCTGGCCAGTGCGCCCGTCGTGGAAGAGTTGATGATCAGGTCCCTCGCCATGGCTTCATTGCTGGGGAAGGCCGCCATGTAATGGTGAAACACAGTGGATACGGTACAGTGAGGAAAACCGTACTTGGCCAGGTACCGGCGCGTCATCTCATCGAGCACGCGAATCGCTGCAATATCCTGGGAACGGTTGCCCTGCTCGGCCAGCCCCACGCTGATGCACCGGACCCCGGACTTGGCCGACAGGACGGCCTCAAGGATGTTGATGCACATGGGAATCGTGGGTTCGATCAGGCTCGTTGTGAGCGGACCGAAGTATTCGCGGTTGATGATGATCCCGTGCTTCCGGTAGTACCATCCGGCCAGCTTGTCCACGTATTTCCAGTAGTTCAGGTTCGTGAGAGGCGAGGTTTCCTTGTCGTAGGGGTAGAGATAACAGATGAACCCGCCCTCCACGGAGGTGGTGCCCCCGGCAAGGCCGATCTCGTAGGTCAGGCGGTGATCCGGAGAGCCCGCACGGATCTGGAAGGGGGTGTCGATGGCCCCAAGGATCTCCTCCACGCCCTGGACCCCGTGCACCGGAATGGGGAATCCGTTCAGAAAGGACTTCTTGCCTTTCTCGGTCCTCAAAACCCCCTCCCGGGCCTTGGCGTACATCTTTTTCCGGCTGGCCGCATCGAGCTGGATGGAAGAGATGTCCAACCCGTTTTCCCTGAGCTGTTTGAGGATGGCGATCTCGTCGCTCACATGGGCCACACCGGTGCGCGGCTGGAGCAACGGCTTGTAAA